>NZ_RQJK02000009.1:0-208757 GCF_022342325.2 Pseudomonas sp. AF32
ACCATAGAGCGTTGGAACCACCTGATCCCATCCCGAACTCAGAAGTGAAACGATGCATCGCCGATGGTAGTGTGGGGTTTCCCCATGTGAGAGTAGGTCATCGTCAAGATTGAATTCCCAGAACCCCTGTCTGCTGACGTAGACAGGGGTTTTGTCGTTTCAGGGCCGGTAATCGGATGATCACCTGAATGTGCGACCGCCACCGGCAAACCCCGTGGCCATTGCTATGCTTTGAATGTCGAAGGCTCTGCCAGAAACGGAGCCCGCGAGGTCAATGCGTCACTGGTCATGGGGATTCCAATAATGAAAAACCCTTATGCTCCTGGTTTCTGGTGTGCCATCGCAGCATTGGTGCTGCTTTCAGCGACGTATTTCTATGGTGTCATGCTGACTCACCAGATCGAAAAAGCGCTGATATTTCTCGACAGTGCCGCCGCCCTGATCGGTGTTATTTCCATTGCTGTCGTGGCCTGGGCATCGCTACAGGGCCAACGAATCAAGAGAAAACACCTGGGACAAGGCAAGACTTTGCTGTTGATCTGGGACACCAAGGTTGCACTACGTCGGGTCGAGACGGTGTTTGACCGTTACTTCTGGGGCAGCTACTGGCAGCCAGGTCGTACCTTTCAGGAAGTCATGGGAGAGCTGACTGGCACCCCGCTGGAAAAAAGTCTCGAGGCCCTGAAGATCCAATGCGCCGCGTTGGACAAACAAGTTGCACAGGAGGACTGGCACTGGTTGAACAATGCTCGTGAGCTGTGCGATGTCGCCAATGCCATGGCCCGTGAACGCTATCAGCTGGACTTCTGCGACCCCCGCGCCGAGTCATCGGGCGCAGCGGTGATCAATCGTGATTTTGAGGTGTTGGTGTACACCTGGACGGCACGCCTCAGGACCTTCGACCATCAACTGGATGAGATCGAAGTCCAATATTCGTAGACCACCTCTCAAGAATTCGCTTTTCCCCCTTTAAACATTGGGCCTCTACCGGGGCCTGATGGTAATCTCCCCGCACTTCACGGCGTCGAGCCACCCCCTTCGCGGGCCAGGGAAGACGACGACTTTTTAAACCATGGATATCGATCGGGTCACTCATGAATAAATCAGCAAGCGTACTCTTGGGAATCGTCGTGGTTGTCGGTGCGATCAGCGCGGGCGGCGCCTGGTACACCGGCACCAAGCTCGAAGGTGTACTGCAGAACGCAATTGCCGACAGCAACAAGCAGATGACGATCGCCTTGACCGGTTCCAACAGCTCGTCTTCCATCGAGCTGGTTTCGCTGGAGCGGGGGATCTTCAGCAGCACTGCTCGTTATCGCCTCAAGGGTGAAGGCGAAATGTTTGGCGGCGAAGCGGTTGAATTGCAGTTGGTAGACAATATCGAACATGGTCCGCTGCCATTTTCGCGTCTGATGACACTCAAATGGCTACCGGTCATGGCCACAAGCCACACCGAGATCGAGCGCAACCCGTTGACTGAAAAATGGTTTGCCGCCGCCAAGGACAAATCGCCGGTCAAGGGCGTGTTTAACCTCGGTTACGATCAGTCAGTCAACGGTACCCTGGAGCTCCTGCCTCTGGACACCAAGCTGGATGAACAATCCCAGCTTATCTTCTCCGGCCTGAAAATCGACCTGGCTGCCAGCGCCCAGGCCCAGAAGATCAAGCTCGACGGTTATATGGACAGCCTCAAGCTGACCACCGTCTCGGAGGAGGATCAGAGCCCGGTGCAAGTCGAACTCAGCGGTCTCACGCTCGCCAGCAACCTGAGCAAGAGTTCGTATGGGTATTACCTGGGGGAAAACGCCCTGATCCTCAGTAACACCAAAGCCAGCTTCGGTGCAGAGAAGTCGGTGGTGGGCCTGAAGAATCTGGAAATGAGGAACAACAGCACCGAGAGCGGTGCCAGTGCTTCGGGGCGTGCCGATTACAAGATCGGCGAATTGTCGTTCAACGATAAGGCTATCGGCTCTGCACAAATGTCGCTGAGCCTGAAGAACCTGGATGTCCCCGCTACAATGTCGCTGATGCAGCTCTATCAGGCCAAGCTACCGTCTTATGAGAAAGCCGCCGCCGAGGCCGCTGAAGCCGGTGAACCAGCTCCTGAGCTGAACCTGACCGAAGCCGAAGAGAAGCAGGTCAAGGCTGATCTGGAAAAGATCCTGGCCGGCAGCCCGCAAGTGGCGGTGGAAAAGCTGTCCTTCAGCACCCCTAATGGCGAAAGCAGCGCGAGCCTGACCATTAACCTGGCCAAGCCTCAGTCCATGGACCTGCCACCTGATGAGCTGGGTCGGCAGTTGCTTGCGCTGTTGGAACTCAATGTGAAGGTGTCCAAGCCGATGCTGGCGGATCTGGCAACCCTGCAGGCGCAAATGGAAGGCCAGACCGACGCCAAGTTGATCGCCGATCAGGCCACCGCTACCAGCGATATGTTCAGTGCCATGGCGGTGGGGACACAATTGGCGACTCTGGAGGGCAATGACGTGGTGAGCAAACTGCGCTATGCCAACGATCAGGTTGATTTCAACGGCCAGAAGATGACGGTTGAGCAGTTCACCACGTTTGTGATGAATCAGATTGGTGGTGGCGTCGCCGTTCAGTAATTCCCAGCAGCGTCATCCAGAACCGGCCCGTGCATTGCGCACGGGCCGGTTTTTTTTTGGCCCGCTGATAAGTCGCGGCAAATCTGACCGATTCTGAAGAATTGTTGCGCTGCGAAAAGTGACTCGCACAGGGATGCAAGACTAAGCCCATTAGAGCTTGGCTGGGTTCCTTTGATCCGGCTTCCTGTTTGATGGGCAAGGGGGCACTGCGACCCGGCTGGCCATGTAAGGGTGCTGACGAATGCCGCGTACCGTAGGTCCTTTTATTCAATGTGGTTTGCGCCCGTTGTTTAGTGTCGTGCTGTGCAGCCAATTGTGCTGGCCTGTACTGGCGTTTGCCGATACCGCCTATGACGAAGCAGTTCGTGACGCCCGCGCCGGTCACTACACCCCGGCCCTGGATGCGTTGCGTCAGGTGCCGGCCGACCAGGCCAGCACGACGCAGGTCAGCGATCACCTGCAAATTGCCAGTTGGGCCGGCCTTGATGCCGAAGTGGTGCAGGTCTACGAAACCCAGGGGCGCCATCGGACTTTGCCCATCCAGGCCTTGAGCGCAACGGCTCGTGCTTATCGTAACCTCAAGCGCTGGGTTTCGGCTGTGCAGCTGTATCGCCAGGCGTTAGTGACCGACCCGCAGAACCCTGACCTGCAACTCGGCCTGGCGTTGACCCAGGCCGACGCCGGCAAGCCCGACGAAGCTGTCAGTCGCGCCAGGGCCTTGGTCGCCACCCAACCCCACGACCCGATGCGCCGGATGGCCCTGGGCTATGCGCTGACCCGTGCCGGCAATCCGCATGAGGCGCTGTTCGAATACGACCAGGCCTTCACTCGCGCTGGCAACAACCCAGAGATTGCACGGGAATACCTCAACGCCCTGCAACGGGCTCGCCTGCCGGAGCCGGCGCTGCGCCTGGTCCGTCTACAGCCGGGATTGGTGGACCGTGGCGTACAGCGGCGGCTTGAAGGCGATGTGGCCGCTGAGCGGGTTCGTCTGGCGGACATGGCGACCCGTGGCGAAAAAGAGCGGTTTATCATCGCTGACCGTGCCCTGGCCGACTACGACAAATTGCTCGCGACCTGGACGCCGGTGGCCGAGGCTCACGATGATGTGCTCCGCTGGCGAATCGATCGCATGGGGGCCCTCAACGCGCGTGCGTATCGGCCGGAGGTGATTGCCGAATATCAGAAGTTGCGCGCCGAGGGAGTCAGCATTCCCACTTACGCGCTGCGCTGGGTGGCGTCCTCCTATCTCGAACAGCGCCAGCCGGAAATCGCCGTCGAGCTCTATCGCCAGGTCCTGACGGCGCCGGACGCCGATACGGCGGATCGCTTCGAGGACAGCACGGCACTTTATTACGCCCTGCTGGAAAGCGAAAAATCCGAGGATGCCCGGGCTTTGGCTGAAGACCTGGCAAGCTCCCAGCGCCCGCGTGTCGAGCTCAAGGGGTTACCGGTCGGTAACCCCAATGACGAATGGATGGACGCCCAGCTACTCGCCGCCCAGGCCGGCACCTACGGTGCGGATTACCCGTCCGCCGAAGCGCGCCTGAACGCTTTGGTCAACCAGGGACCCGGCAACATCGGCCTGCGCCTGGCCCAGGCCGATCTCTATCGGGCCCGCGAATGGCCGCGACGCTCGGAAAGCCTTCTCAAGGAAGTCGAGACAACGACCCCGCGCAACCGTGACCTGGAGGTCGCCCAGGCCCGTACCGCCATGGAGTTGCAGGAATGGCGGCAGATGGATGCCCTCACCGACGACGTGGTGGTCCGCTACCCGGAGAACGCTCACGTCAGGCGGCTGCAACGTCAGCGCGACGTGCATGATATGGCCGAGCTGCGCATCGAAGCCTACACCGGCAAAAGCTACGATGGTGGCAATGGTGAGGCCGGTGCGGTCACCGGTAGCCGGGATTTCGGCATCGAGACCTTGCTCTATAGCCCGCCCATCGATGAAGACTGGCGGCTGTTTGGCGGCGTCGGCTATGCCACGGGCGATTTCGAGGAAGGTACCGGCCATCATCGCTGGCAGCGCCTTGGCGTGGAACGACGCACTCGGGACATGACGCTTGAGGCGGAGGTCTCCAACCATGCCTATGGTTCCGGTGATAAACAGGGCGCACGCCTGGCGGTGGCGCGGGATATCGACGATCACTGGCAGTACGGCGGCAGCCTGGATTACCTCTCGGCGAACACACCGTTGCGGGCGCTCAATAGCGGTATCCGCGCCAATGGCGGCACTGGCTTCGTTCGCTGGCGTGCTCATGAAAGTCGCGAGTGGCGACTCACCGTGAGCCCGTCCCATTTCAGCGATGGCAATAATCGTCTCGAAGCATTGCTCAGCGGTCGCGAGGGCCTATACAGCGCGCCTCGACTGCAAGTGGAGTTGGGCCTGGAAGTCAGTGCCAGCCGCAACAGTGGAACCGACGAAGTACCGTACTTCAATCCCAAGTCGGACCTCGGTGTGATGCCGACCCTGAGCGCCAACCACGTCTTGTACCGTCGGTATGAAACCACCTGGAGCCAGCAATTTCAGATTGGCGCCGGTACCTACAGCCAGCGCGACCATGGCACCGGTGCCATGGGATTGCTCGGCTACGGACAACGTTTCATCTGGAACGACGTACTGGAGGCCGGTGCCGCGCTGAGCTGGCTCAACCGCCCTTACGACGGCGATCGCGAAAGTGATCTGCGCCTGCTCGTCGACCTCACCTATCGCTTCTAGAAGAGTTTGAAGATGCCTGTCATTTCGCGATTCATCCTTCTGCTGGGCGTTTTGCTGGTCAGCGCCTGCGCCCAGCAGGCCCCGGCGTTCACGCCTCCTTCGCAGCGTCCGTCGGCGCCCAATGAAGCCCCATGGCCGAAAAATCACGTGCTCGGTATTGCCTACCACGACGTGAACGACCGCGATCCGGACCAGGCGCTGGTGGCTGTGCGCACCGAGCGTCTGATCGAACAGCTGGCGTGGCTGCGGGAGAATAACTATCAGCCGGTCACGGTGGACCAGATCATCGCAGCCCGCAACGGCGGCCCGCAACTACCACCCCGGGCAGTGTTGCTGAGTTTCGACGACGGTTACGCCAGCTTCTATACCCGCGTGATGCCGATTCTGCGCGCTTACAACTGGCCGGCGATCCTGGCCCCGGTGGGTAGCTGGGTCGATACACCATCGAACCAGGCTGTGGACTTTGCCGGAGTGCCGCGCAAGCGTTCGGAGTTCCTGACGTGGGAGCAGATCCGTGAAGTCTCCCAGTCTGGCCTGGTGGAAATCGCCGCTCACACCGATGCCAATCACAAGGGCGTGCTGGCCAATCCGCAAGGTAACCAGCAACCCGCGGCGACCACCCGCCGCTACGATCCCTCCACCGGGCGCTATGAAACCGAGGCTGACTTCCAGGCGCGCCTGCGCAAGGACGTGGCAGCGATTTCCGAGAAAATCCGTAAGGTCGCCGGCTACAGTCCGCGCGTCTGGGTCTGGCCGTACGGGGAAGCGGACGGCACCGCGCTACAGGTGATTGGCCGTGAAGGCTATCAAATGGCCCTGACCCTGGAGGATGGCCTCGACAGCCTCGATAACCTGATGAGCGGGCCGCGTTTTCTGGTGTCCTCCGATCCGGATGGTGCGCACTTCGCTGAAAGCATCGTTTCCGTGCAGACGATGGACCCGATGCGAGTGGTTCATGTCGATCTGGATTACGTCTACGACCCGGACCCCGTCCAACAGGAAGCCAACGTTGGCAAGTTGGTCCAGCGCATCTATGACTTGGGCGCGAACACTGTATTCCTGCAAGCCTTCGCCGACCCGAAAGGTGACGGCCTGGTGCATTCGCTGTACTTCCCCAACCGTCACCTGCCGGTACGGGCCGATCTGTTCGATCGGGTGGCATGGCAGTTGAAAACCCGAGCGAACGCCAAGGTCTTCGCCTGGATGCCCGTGCTCGGTTTTGCCCTGGACCCGAAGCTGCCGCGCGTGCAGCGTTGGGACCCGCAGACCGGCAAGACCGACATTGCCAGGGACCAGTACGTACGCCTGACGCCATTCGATCCGGACGTGCGCAAGGCGATTGGCGAAATCTACGAGGACCTGGCGCGGATGAGTTCGGTGGATGGCGTCCTGTACCATGACGATGCGGTGTTCTCCGACTTCGAAGACGCCGGCCCCGCCGCCCTGAAAGTCTATGCCGCCAACGGGCTGCCGACGTCCATCGCAGCCCTGCGCGACGACCCGGTGGCCATGCAACGCTGGACCCGCTTCAAGAGCCGCTACCTGATCGACTTCACCCACGAGCTGACCGCCAGGGTCCGGGCGATTCGCGGCCCGCAGGTGCTCACGGCCCGCAATCTGTTCGCCGAGCCGATGCTCAATCCCGAAAGCGAAGCCTGGTTCGCCCAGAATCTCGACGATTTCCTTGGCGCCTATGACTGGACGGCACCAATGGCCATGCCGCTGATGGAGAAGCAGACCCGCCGGCAGTCCGGCCCCTGGCTCGAACGCCTGGTGAGCACCGTCAAGGCTCGCCCCGGCGCGCTCAAGCGCACGGTGTTCGAACTGCAGGCCCGTGACTGGCACAGCCAACCCGCCACTGACATCGATGGCGCGCAACTGGCCGAATGGATGGGGCTGCTGAAACGCCAGGGCGTGACGAGTTTCGGCTACTACCCGGACAACTTCATCGAAGACCAGCCCGCCGTGAAAACCGTGCGTCCTGCGCTCTCCAACAAGTGGAATCCTTGACATGCTCGACAGACTGCTCGCCCTGCTGGTGCTGGCGATTGTCCTTGGCGTACCCCTGGGGCTGATTTTCCTGGTCACCGGGCAATTCCTGATGGACTTCGTATTCTTCTATCCGCTGTTTATGTCCGGGTTGTGGATCGCCGGCGGCCTGTATTTCTGGCTGCATTGGGAACGCCACTGGCCGTGGGAAGACGACACCCTGCCGCCACCCCTGGCCGGTGAGCCGCTGATCAGCATCCTGGTGCCGTGCTTCAACGAAGGCGATAACGTCGCCGACACCATCCATGCCGCTTTGGGGCAGCATTACCCGAACATCGAAGTGATCGCCATCAACGACGGCTCCAAGGACAACACCGGTGCGGTGCTGGATCAGTTGGCGCTACAAGACCCGCGCTTGCGCGTGCTGCACCTGGCAGAGAACCAGGGCAAGGCCGTGGCCCTGCGCATGGGCGCCATTGCCGCACGCAGCGAATACCTGGTGTGCATCGACGGCGATGCGTTGCTGGCGCCCAATACCTGCGCCTATCTGGTGGCGCCGATGCTGGACAACGCCCGCCTTGGCGCCGTGACCGGCAACCCAAGGATCCGTACCCGCTCCACCCTGGTGGGCCGGGTCCAGGTAGGCGAGTTCTCTTCGATCATTGGCCTGATCAAGCGTACACAGCGGGTCTTCGGGCGAATCTTCACTGTCTCCGGCGTAATCGTCGCTTTCCGGCGCACCGCCCTGCACCGGGTTGGCTACTGGAGCCCGGACATGATCACCGAAGACATCGACATCAGCTGGAAGCTGCAACTGGATCACTGGAGCATCTTCTACGAGCCTCGCGCACTGTGCTGGATCCTGATGCCGGAAACCCTGCGCGGTCTGTGGCGGCAACGGCTGCGTTGGGCCCAGGGCGGCGCCGAAGTGTTGTGCAAGAACATCCGTGGCATCTGGCAATACCGTCATCGTTACCTGTGGCCGCTGCTGTTCGAGTATTGCCTGTCCACCGGGTGGGCGTTCACCTTCCTGTTGTCGGTGGTCTTCTGGGGTGTTGGCAAATTCGTCGAGATGCCGGCCGCCATTGCGGTGCACCACCTGATGCCGCCGGCCTTCACCGGGCTATTGCTGGCGGTGGTGTGCCTGATGCAGTTCGCAGTGAGCATCCTGATCGATCGCCGCTACGAAAAAGGCCTGTGGCACATCATGTTCTGGGTGGTCTGGTATCCGCTGGTGTTTTGGCTGATCAGCCTGCTCACGACCTTGGTGAGCTTTCCGAAAGTGTTGTTCGGGCAGCATCAGAAGCGTGCGCGCTGGATCAGTCCGGATCGCGGCATCAAACCGTTCGGTGAGGAAGAAGAGGAGGTGATCCGATGAAGATTATCAGGACCCGGCAACGCCCTTTTCTGGTGGTGATCGATGTCTGTTTCACCGTGTTGGCATGGATCGGGCTGTTGTATCTGCTGATCACCGGCTTATGGCCACTGTTCGACAGTCAGGCGGGGCCACGATTGGGGGGCGCATGGCTGGAGACCCTCGGGACGTTGCAGATCTACGGTTGGGTGGCGCTGGTCAATGCCGCCATCCTGATCGGTTGGGCGCGATATCAGCAGCGCAAGAGTGGCCGTTTCGCCCAGCGCCGGCTGCCGGCGCCAGTGGTGGGTGATCAGGATTTGAGCAACAGCTTCAAGTTGTGCGACGAGCGCCTGGGCACCTTGCGCCAGCCGGGCTCGAAAGTTATCCACAACAACCAGGACGGCGAAATCAGCCATGTGGTGCCGCACGTCCAACCCCTACCGTCCGTTGTGGGAGCGGGCTTGCCCGCGAAAGCGCCGGTTCAGCCTGCAATGATGTTGCCTGACACACCGCTTTCGCGAGCAAGCCCGCTCTCACAAGCGGTCGACGACAACACTGTGGGAGCCTAGCTTGCTCGCGATGGCGTCTGCACGGGATCCGCGTCGTCAGGACGTCGAAAAATCGCGAACCAGCCGCCACGCCTCGTCCACCGGTAACGGTTGTTTCATGCGCTGGGCGAGGGCTGCCATGGCCCGGCCTTCATCGCAGGCCACGGCGGCGGCAACCAGGCCATTTTTGCCGAGCAAGCCAATAAAGGGCGGATGCTCGGGTGAGCCTTTGAACTGCACCTCATCCCACTGTTCGGCATGACCGAGGTAGTCATAGCGTTTGCCGAAGTGATAGGTCCAGAAAAAAGGCACGTCCAGGTAATGTTCGTCGGCGCCGAGCATGTTCGCCGCGGCGATGCGCGCCTGTTGCTGGGCCAGGCGCCAGTGCTCGATGCGTTGGGGCTGGCCGTCGAGTGGAAAAGTCGCGATATCACCGACCGCCCAAACCCCATCGGTCACGCGCATGCCCGCGTCGACACGCAAGGACTGATCCTTTTCCCCCGGCAGGTCGGTAAACGGCTCGGTGGCCGGGCGCACTCCGACGCCGACGATCACCAGGTCTGCCCCGAAGCGCTGGCCGTTATTCAGCACCACGGCTTCCACCCGGCCGGTGCCTTCGATGCGCACCGCCTGGCCATCGGTGTGATAAACGACGCCATTGGCGCGATGCCGGGCCAGGATCGCCTGACCGACGCTTTCGCCCAACTGCTTGGCGAACGGCACGGGATGGTGGCCCAACACGGTCACGCTCAGCTCCCGCTTGCGCAATGACGAGGCGACTTCCATGGCAATGAAGCTGTCGCCAATGATCACCGCCCGTTGGCCTGCCCGGGCGTGGTCGACGATCTGTCGGGTATGTTCCAGGTTGCGCAGTACGAACACCTGCGGCAAATCGATGCCTGGCAGATCCGGGATCCTGGGCGTGCCGCCGGTGGCGATCAGGGCGGCGTCGTAGTCCAGCGCCTGGCCGTCGGCGAGGTGGATCTGACGAGCGCTGCTGTCGAGGCCCGTGACGTCGCCCTGGATCCGTTCGATACGTTGCTGGGTGAAATAAGCTTCATCTCGAAGAGACGGTGTCTCGTCGACCTTCATGTCGCCGGCCAGCACGTACTTGCTCAGCACGGTACGGTCGTATCCGGCCCCGGCTTCGCGATCGATCATCTGGATGCGACCGCCAAACCCTTTCTCTCGTAACGCCGCCGCGCAAGCCGTGCCGGCAGCCCCGGCGCCGATGATGACAAACGTGCGCGAGTCATCGGCCGGTGGGATCTTCTCGGCCGGCAGTGGTTGGTCGTCGACCCAGACATCGTCGCCCCGTATCTCGACGTGATAGCGCGCCAGACTGTCCAAGGCCGGCGGTTCGCACAGGGCGCCGTCTTCAGCCCGGAATGCCGCTTTGTGCCAGGGACAGATCAACCTTCCATGACACACCGCGCCTTTGGCCAGCGGTGCTCCGGCGTGCGGGCATTTGCCCTGGAAGGCACGCACTTGGCCGCCTGCGCGCAGCAACAGGATAGCGGTATCGTTGATCTTGACTTCGAGGCCGCGGTCCTCGCGCACATCAGCGAAACGGGCGACATGATGCACAGGCATGATGGCTCTCCGGCAGGCGTTTCCCATTGGAACCGGGGGACGGCGCGAGGTTCAGCGCAATTGTCACTGCAAGCCGATGGGCGCTGCGGCTATAGTTCGCAAGCCGTCCATGGCCTGAATCGCATAAGGTGCCCGGTATGACTCGATTGACCTCCCTCACTCCCTGGCTGGCCGCCGTCGCCCTGGCGTTGTGCGCACAGGGGGCCGTCCAGGCCCAGGAGCGTTTCACCCTCAGCATCCCTGGTGTGTCGGACGACCGCCTCTTCACCGCAGCGGCTGCCAACGACGCGAACAATTGCGGCGGCAAGAACATTTCGCCGGCCCTGAGCTGGAACGCCGGCCCGCCCGGTACGCTCAGCTACGCCATCGTCATGCATGACCCGGACGGCCAGAAAGGCCAGGGGGTCGACCATTGGGTGCACTACGGCATCAAGGCCTCCACGCGGCAGATCCCGGCGGGCGTGGGTGCCAAATCCGCGCTGGAAGGCGTCAGCGGCACCAATAGCAGGAATACCCCTGGTTATATCGGTCCTTGCCCGCCTATCGGCGATAGCGCCCATCACTACCTGATCCAGATCTACGCACTGGACCTGCCACCGGAAGCCCTGCCTGCAGGCCTGACGCGCGCTCAGTTGATGGAAAGGATCAAAGGCCACGTACTGCGCAACAGCAGCGTGGTGCGTCGTTACCACCGCTGACCAAGCCACCCGCCACAACATTGGCATCGCGCGCCAAAAGCGAGCACTATCGAGCCCCTGTTCACATGCCGGAGGATGGCGATGACACAGAAAACCGACGGCATCGCCCGGCTGAAGAACTGCCCCACCAAAGGCGACGAAATCCGCCGTGCAATCGCGCGCAGCCGCAAGGACTTCCTGCCGGAAGACGAGGCCGAAGACGCCGAACCGGGCCAACCGCCGGTTCCGCCCATGGACAACCGGAGCGACGACTGAACGGTCGTCCTCTCTCAACCTTTGTGCTATCTGCCTATGACTGACACAACGCTTCTGCCAAGCGACCGATTCAGCCGGTCCGACTACAAGACCCTGGGCCTGGCCGCCCTGGGCGGTGCGCTGGAAATCTATGATTTCATCATTTTCGTTTTCTTCGCCCTGACCCTCAGCCAGTTGTTTTTTCCGCCGGAAATGCCCGATTGGCTGCGTTTGCTGCAAAGTTTCGGGATCTTCGCCACCGGTTATCTGGCGCGCCCATTAGGCGGCATCCTCATGGCGCACTTTGCCGATCGGTTGGGACGCAAGCGGGTATTCAGCCTGAGCATTCTGATGATGGCGCTGCCCTGCCTGCTCATCGGGGTGATGCCGACCTACGCACAAATCGGCTATTTCGCTCCCCTGTTGCTGTTGGCGTTGCGCATCCTGCAGGGCGCGGCGGTGGGGGGCGAGGTACCGAGTGCCTGGGTGTTCGTGGCCGAACACGCACCGACGCAGCATCGTGGCTACGCGCTGGGGTTCCTTCAGGCCGGGCTGACCTTCGGCTACTTGCTGGGCGCCCTGACCGCCACGGTGCTGGCACGGCTGTTCACCCCCACGGAAATCCTCGACTACGCCTGGCGCCTGCCTTTTCTGCTGGGAGGCGTCTTCGGCGTGATCGGCGTCTGGCTGCGCCGCTGGTTGAGCGAAACGCCGATCTTCATGGCCCTGCAAGCCAACCGTGACGGCGCTGCGGAGCTGCCCCTGCGCACGGTACTGCGCGACCATCGCCACGCCTTGTTGCCCGCCGCTATTCTCACCTGCGTGCTGACCTCCGCCGTGGTGGTGTTCGTGGTCATCACCCCGACAGTCATGCAAAAGAGCTTTGGCATGACGCCGGGGCATACTTTCGCCTTGAGCAGTCTGGGCATCGTCTTCCTGAACATCGGCTGCGTTCTGGCCGGCCTCATCGTCGACCGCTTCGGTGCCTGGCGCACCGTCATGCTTTACAGCCTGCTGCTGCCGGTGGGTATCGCGTTGCTTTACGCCAGCCTGATCGGCGGCGGTGCCTGGCTGGGCCTGGCCTACGCCGTGGCTGGCCTGGGGTGCGGTGTTGTGGGCGCGGTGCCTTCGGTGATGGTCAACCTGTTCCCGGCGAAAATCCGCGTGTCCGGTATCTCGTTCACGTACAACATCGCCTACGCCCTCTGGGCCAGCATGACGCCGCTGCTACTGATAGCGCTGGTGCCTTGGAGCCCATGGGTGTGCGTGGGGTATTGCGTCGTGATGGGCGCGGTGGGGGTAGGCGCGGCGATGTATTTCCCTGTCAGGCATCAGAACGCTGCGCAGGCATCCTTGGTTTGTGGTTCGGGAAACATCCTGTAGAGCACAGCTTGCTCGCGATGGGGATCCCGCAATCGATAGAACCGACAATCAAAAAGTAACGACGCGGGCCAGCCATGGGCATTTACCCGCGTTGTGTCGCCTCATACTCGTTCTGACTAAGGAGTAGTCCGATGAAACTGCGTCACCTGCTCGGCCCGATGGCCACTCTCATAACCTGCGCCAACACTTACGCGGCAACACCGTCATTTGAAAAATTCCTTGCCTGCGATGCGAATTCCCTGGCAATCGTCAGCCAGCCTGCGTTCAAGCAGCATATCCCCAGCGGGCTCGAAAACGGGCAGGTCAAGCTCAATGGCGGGACCAAAACCGATTTGGGCCACCGCTGGATTTTCGACAAGCCTGTAACTGTCGAAGGTATTGCCCTGACCGGTTTCTTTGCCGAAGACGTTGATTTGATGGGATCTCGGGTCATCAACTGGGGTTTTTACACCCAGCAGGATCCCGCCGAACTCTATTCGCTTGTTCACGAGGTCGCCGGGGCAGACTTGGCAAAAGTCAACGGGATCTACGCTCGAGCCCAGATCTGGTCCCACAAGCAATCCGCCTGGGTGCCGGAAAATGGTGACAGCACCGCAGGCAAGCTAGTGACCGATACGGCGGAGCGGATTCTAATGGTTGAGCCGGGCCCTGAGGACCTCGCCAAGAGCAGCAAGGGGATGTTGACGTGCTCGGTTCAAGGCAGCGTCACCGAGGCCATGCTCAAGACCACCCGACCTGACCTGATCAAGTAAGCAGAAGCGGGCCACGTCATCCCGATGAGGGTGGCCCTTGTTGTCTTCAACAGTCTACACGGCGGCGAAACGGCTTGAGAATCCTTCAAGACCTCGTAAACTGCTGCCGTTGTGCCACTATTCCTTCAGGGACGATTTCAAACATGCGCTTTTTTGCCGCAATCCTGGCCCTTTGCCTTATGACGGGCTGTGCTTCGAAACCCGATTACTACATTTCCCCCAATCCCGTGACGATCCCCAAGACTGCCACCTATTGGGTCGACACGTTCAATGTCGAAGTCGTGGGCAAGAACGAACGTTTTCTTCCTGATGAAAAGGTCCGTGATCAACTGCACTCAGACCTGATCGTCCGCCTGCTCGACGGCAATCGTTATGCCGACAGCAAGGAAACCGCCGATTACCTGCTGGATGTGAACGCCGTCTATACGCGCCGTATCCAGGACACCCAAGGCGGCTTCATGAACAAAATCGTTGCCGATGGTACGTACCTCGCCAGCGTCGATTTCAGCTATGAGGTCAAGGTCAAGAAGGCCGGCGCCGAAGTGCTGCACTTTGCCCAGGCGCGACAGGGGCTGATGCCGGGGGGCGCGGTAGGCCAGATGCACAATATGAAAAGCATGCTGGGGGCATTGACCAACAAGGGTAATTCCGATGTCGAGGGCTATTACACCGGTCAACTGAGCCGCTTTATCGCGGATGATCTGCAGGCCATTCCGTCCCGCTAGTCACCTCGTCTGCCTGGTTGCCCGCCGGTGACCAGGTCCTGGGGTTTCAACGCTCAGAAATTATTTTCCGGTCGTTAACCCGAAACCGCGTTATACCTCGTCTGAGCTTGTGAACGGATCATCCACTCACGAGGTTCAACCCATGTCCCGCCCACATCCATTTCTACGTCCCGCTGCCCAGGGCTTTGCCGTGACCTTGTTGGCGGCACTGGCCGGCTGTGGATTGTCTGCCTCCCGAGAGGCCCCCAAGCCGGTCGAGCCGGTGGCGCCCAGCCCTGTACCGCAAAGCGAGGCGGCCTACACTCGCCAACCGATGGGCAAGCTCATGGCCGCCCCCGCATCGATGGTTGCGCCGAGCGTGACGAACGATGCCATCGCTGGGGATTACCGCACCGAGCCGCGGGAACAATATGAGAGGCTGCCGGATAACCCTGTCCATAGCGTTGCCGAAACGCCCGTGTCGACCTTCAGTGTGGATGTCGATACCGGCAGTTATGCCAATGTTCGGCGCTTTCTCAATCAGGGCAGCCTGCCGCCCGAAGGGGCCGTAAGACTGGAGGAAATGGTCAATTACTTCCCCTACGATTACGCGCTGCCCACCGACGGTACGCCGTTTGGCGTGACGACAGAGGTGGCGCCTTCGCCCTGGAATCCTCACACCCGTTTGCTGCGCATCGGCATCAAGGCGTCCGACCGTGCCGTGGCGCAACTGGCGCCGGCCAACCTGGTATTCCTGGTGGATGTTTCAGGTTCCATGGACCGTCGCGAAGGCTTGCCGCTGGTCAAGAGCACGCTCAAATTGCTGGTGGATCAACTGCGCGACCAGGACCGTGTCTCGCTGGTGGTGTATGCCGGCGAATCGCGGGTGGTGCTCAAGCCCACTTCGGGGCGTGACAAGGCAAGCATTCGCAACGCCATCGATCAACTGAACGCCGGCGGCTCCACGGCGGGGGCCTCGGGTATCGAGCTGGCGTATCAAATGGCGCGGGAAAGTTACATCGACAACGGCATCAATCGCATCCTGCTGGCCACCGATGGCGATTTCAACGTGGGCATCAGTGACTTCGATAGCCTCAAGCAGATGGCGGTGGACCAGCGCAAGAGCGGTGTGTCCCTGACAACGCTGGGCTTCGGTGTGGATAACTACAACGAGCATCTGATGGAGCAACTGGCCGACGCCGGTGACGGTAACTATGCCTACATCGACAATCTGCTCGAAGCGCGCAAGGTCCTGGTGGACCAGCTCAGTTCCACCCTGGCGGTGGTGGCGAGAGACGTGAAGTTGCAGGTGGAGTTCAACCCCGCCCAGGTCAGTGAGTATCGCCTGTTGGGTTATGAGAACCGGGCGCTGAAGCGTGAGGATTTCAACAACGACAAGGTCGATGCCGGGGAGATCGGCGCCGGGCATACGGTGACGGCATTGTACGAAATTGTTCCAAAGGGTGAAAAAGGCTGGTTGGAGCCGTTGCGCTATGGCAATACCCCCGCGCTGGATGGCAAGGCAGGTGAGCTGGCGATGTTGCGCGTGCGCTACAAGCTTGCCGAGGGTGGCAGCAGCCGTTTGATCGAGCATCCCATTGCCGCCACGCAGGGCGAAGGCAAGGCCAGCGACGATCTGCGCTTCTCGGCCGCTGTCGCCGCGTTCGCCCAGCAGCTCAAGGGTGATGGGCGCTACACTGGCGCGATGAGCTTGAAGGACACCGCTCAACTGGCCCGCTCTGCCCGGGGCGATGACCCGTTCGGGCTGCGTGCCGAATTCGTACAGATGGTCGAGCTGGCCCAGAGCCTCAAGCCTGTGGCCAAACACTGATCCGAAGCACAACGAGGACCCATTGTGGGAGCGAGCCTGCTCGCGATAGCGTCGGATCAGTCGACGATACTGTTGGCTGGTCCACCGCCATCGCGAGCAGGCCCGCTCCCACAGTTGGCCCTTGTTGCCTGCAAGACCGTGCGTTCACACGAAAGGAGTTCGCCACCCACATGTCCGCTCAGATGGACCCACCCAGCGACGAATCGCTGCTGGCCCGCTACCGCAACGGCGACAGGGCCTGCTTTGAAGCCCTGTACGCCCGTCATCGACAGGGGCTTTACCGTTTCCTCCTGTCCTTGAGCAACAAAGCCGAACTGGCCGAAGAAATCTTCCAGGACACCTGGCTCAGCCTGATCCGCAGCACCACCCAGCCACAGGGCCGGGCGAGCTTTCGGACCTGGTTGTTCCAGATTGCCCGTAATCGCTTGATCGATCACTGGCGCAAACACGGCGTCCACAACCCGCTGCACGACAGCTACGACGAGCAGCTTCACGTCCAGCCCGACGACACCGGCAGCCCCGAGCAGCAGTTGAGCCTGAGCCGTGACCAGGCTCGCCTGGAGGCCGCGTTGCAAGCTCTGCCCGAAGACCAGCGGGAAGTCTTCCTGTTGCGCCTGCACGGTGACCTGGAGCTGCCACAGATCGCTGCCCTGACCGGCGTTCCGCTGGAAACGGTGAAAAGCCGCTTGCGTTACGCCCAGCAGAAATTGCACCGCCTGCTGGCCGAGGAGGTACCCGCATGATCGATTCCAAACACACCCCGGATCCCAATGAAGATGCGATGATCGAGCATTTCCGCCAGCACGCCGGCGGCGAACCGCCCGCGCACTTGGATGCCGCCATCCTGGCCGCCGCGCACCGCGAAGCGCCGGCTCCCAAGCCAAGCCTGTGGCAACGCTGGCTCCAGGTCTGCCAACGGCCACCCTGGCAAATGGCATTCGCCACGGTTGCCGGCGTGGCGCTGATGATTGGGTTGGTGATGCGCTCACCGGTGCCCCACGATGAGCTGGCCGCACCGGCCTCGCTGGATGATTCCGCCGACCGCCAGGCGCCGGTCACTGCCGCCGCGCCAGCACCGGCCATGCCGGCACCCGCGCCGATGGCCCGCATGGGCCCCCAGGCTGAAATGACCCAGGTTCCGGACAGCTTCGCAGGCCAGCTTCAGGCGGATAAGCCTGCGGCGAAGATGAGCAAGCAGGCCCCCGCTGCGCTGCCGTCGTTGGAGGAGGAATTGGCGGATGTTCTGCGCCTGCGCCAAGCGGGAGAGGCCCAGGCTGCGGATGAAAAGCTGCTGGCGCTGCACAAGCGTTTTCCCGAGGAGGATCTGCCTGCGCGGTTGGAGGCGTTGCGAAAGCGTTAGGGCCCGATGATCTCCCACGTTCTGCGTGGGAGATTCAAATCATTCTTCCTTAAGCGCTGTTTCGTAACTGGCAGAGAAAGTCGTCAGATCCGTGCCCAGAACGAAGCACAAATCTCGCAACTGAACTGTATCCAACCTTCTCACCCCTCGCTCCACATCACTCATCTGCGCACCTAGCCGGAAAACAGGTCGCGTACTGGGGCGACATGGATACCTGGGGCTTGCTGATGCTGGCGCGAGCGAGACTCTATCAACCCGCAGTCCAGGCACTATTGATGGAACAGGAGCTGTTTGAACAGCACTCATCGGGTAACGCAGTCGTTGAGCCAACCAAAGCTCTGGAGTCGGCTCCGCCTGGTTTGCTGGCTGACGAAGCGGGTTTCTATCGGTATCTGCTGGTGCAAGAACGAGGACGTCTCGAGCAGGAGTATCTGCCAAAGGCACGAGTGGAGCGGGCTATCAGGGAGTGGGCTCGAAAGATCCCTGTATAGAGCTGCTGATGGGGGAGTCAACGGATGCTCAGCCGCTGTTGAGTAAACTTCCTTCTTTCAGCCGGGCATCGTCCATCACGAAACCCTTCTGCAAGTACTCACCCAGGGTGCGGGTGGCCCACTGACGGAACTGAGTACCACGCGTTGAGCGCACCCGGTAGCCTACGGCGATAATCATCGGCAGGGCGTAAAGATGGGTCAGGTAATCTTTGCCATCGGCGGCAGTAGTAAACTTCTGGTTTACAACTGCCCGTGGAGCCAGTTCCCCATCAGTGATGATGGCTTGGATATGCTTGCCAATGTTCTGCTTGCTGGTCTGGTACAGCTCGGCCATTTCCAGTTATGTCAGCCAGACTTGGCCATCCATTTCACGCAGGGTGAACTGCGCCAGACCGTCTTCTGTGCTGTAGAGAATTAGCTCGCTATTTGCCATCAGGCGATCTCCAGTTCATCTCCCTTGACGGCGCTTCCGGTGAGCAGTAGTTGCATAACTGCTACCTTTTCCTGCCGATTTTAAGATCGAGAGATAATCAGAAACGGCAGAGCCCGCACGGAGCGGGCTCTGTCGAGCGTTTCGTAGACATCTATAGACAACTAGAAACAATATCTGGCGCACCAGGCGGGATTCGAACCCACGACCCCTGCCTTCGGAGGGCAGTACTCTATCCAGCTGAGCTACTGGTGCAACGCGGGCGCCATGATACTCATAAGCATGCCGGGCGTCCATGCTGCTGATTCGCCGGTGTTTTCCTGCTTGTGTACGGGCATCGGCTACGCTGATCAGAAAAAACAGGCAAATACGGCTTTTTTGTTCTTTTTTTCGAACAGCCTATTGTCCTTCACCCCTATCGGCCCTAGGATTCGTTTGAGATTTCAAACGCTCTTGTCTGGGTGCTGAACCGCACGTCTATGCTTGTTGTGCGTTATTTCTGTGCTTCAGCCCGGTGAATGATTTCCCTGACGGCAGCCCATAAGGCGCCTTTCTACAACTCTAATTCGCTCCGCGTGCGCGCGGTGCTGTTAAGGAAAGCCGACATGCAGCTTAAAGACACCCAGTTGTTCCGCCAGCAAGCCTTTATCGATGGCGCTTGGGTCGATGCGGACAATGGTCAGACAATCAAGGTCACCAACCCGGCCACGGGTGAAGTATTGGGTACCGTGCCGAAGATGGGCGCTGCCGAAACCCGTCGTGCAATCGAAGCCGCCGACAAGGCGCTGCCGGCCTGGCGTGCGCTGACCGCCAAGGAGCGCGCCAACAAGCTGCGCCGCTGGTACGAATTGCTGATCGAAAACCAGGACGACCTGGGTCGCCTGATGACCCTGGAGCAGGGCAAGCCGTTGGCCGAAGCCAAGGGCGAAATCGCCTACGCGGCATCGTTCATCGAGTGGTTCGCCGAAGAAGCCAAGCGCATTTATGGTGACGTGATTCCCGGCCACCAGCCTGACAAGCGCCTGATCGTGATCAAGCAGCCCATCGGCGTGACTGCCGCCATTACCCCGTGGAACTTCCCGGCCGCGATGATCACCCGCAAGGCCGGCCCGGCCCTGGCCGCCGGTTGCACCATGGTTATCAAGCCGGCCTCGCAAACCCCATTCTCGGCCCTGGCCCTGGTGGAACTGGCGCACCGTGCCGGCATTCCGCAAGGCGTGCTGAGCGTGGTCACCGGCAGCGCCGGCGACATCGGCGGCGAGCTGACCAGCAACCCGATCGTGCGCAAGCTGTCGTTCACCGGTTCGACCGAGATCGGTCGCCAGTTGATGGCCGAATGCGCCAAGGACATCAAGAAAGTCTCCCTGGAACTGGGCGGCAACGCGCCGTTCATCGTGTTCGACGATGCGGACCTGGATAAGGCCGTCGAGGGCGCGATCATTTCCAAGTACCGCAACAACGGCCAGACCTGCGTCTGCGCCAACCGCCTGTACATCCAGGATTCGGTGTATGACGCCTTCGCCGAAAAG
Source organism: Pseudomonas sp. AF32 (assembly GCF_022342325.2). Taxonomy (NCBI): domain Bacteria; kingdom Pseudomonadati; phylum Pseudomonadota; class Gammaproteobacteria; order Pseudomonadales; family Pseudomonadaceae; genus Pseudomonas; species Pseudomonas sp. AF32. The sequence goes on from NZ_RQJK02000009.1 coordinate 20,225, forward strand.
CTCAAGGCCGCGGTCGCCAAGCTCAAGATCGGCAACGGTCTGGAAGACGGCACCACCACCGGTCCGTTGATCGATGAAAAAGCCGTGGCCAAGGTCCAGGAACACATCGCCGATGCCGTCGGCAAAGGCGCGACCGTGCTGGCCGGTGGCAAGCCGATGGAAGGCAACTTCTTCGAGCCGACCATCCTGACCAACGTGCCCAAGGATGCCGCCGTGGCGAAGGAAGAAACCTTCGGCCCGCTGGCGCCGCTGTTCCGCTTCAAAGACGAAGCCGAAGTGATCGCGATGTCGAACGACACCGAGTTCGGCCTGGCCTCGTACTTCTATGCCCGCGACCTGGGCCGAGTGTTCCGTGTGGCCGAGGCCCTGGAATACGGCATGGTCGGCGTCAACACCGGGTTGATTTCCAACGAAGTCGCTCCGTTCGGCGGCATCAAGGCCTCGGGCCTGGGCCGTGAGGGTTCCAAGTACGGCATCGAGGATTACCTGGAAATCAAGTACCTCTGCCTGGGTATCTGATCCTGCTGCAAGCGCGAAGGGCACGAGAGCGCTGTCCCTTTGCGCCGTTTCAAAACGTAATTTCTCTGCGGCCGGGAACGCCGTGGCAGTCGATCATCGCATGCTGCCGCCGTTGACTTCCCGCCGTGTAATCCTTGACCCACGCCGACCGATGAGCGGCGAATGAGGACTGTAATGAGCAAGACTAACGCTGACCTGATGGCCCGCCGTACCGCCGCTGTTCCACGCGGTGTTGGCCAGATTCACCCGATCTTCGCTGATTCCGCGAAGAACGCCACGGTAACCGACGTCGAAGGTCGTGAGTTCATCGACTTCGCCGGCGGCATCGCCGTGCTGAACACCGGCCACGTGCACCCGAAAATCATCGCCGCTGTGACCGAGCAGTTGAACAAGCTGACCCACACCTGCTTCCAGGTCCTGGCTTACGAGCCGTACGTGGAGCTGTGCGAAAAAATCAACGCCAAGGTGCCCGGCGACTTCGCCAAGAAAACCCTGCTGGTGACCACCGGTTCCGAAGCGGTCGAGAACGCCGTGAAGATCGCCCGCGCCGCCACCGGCCGTGCCGGCGTGATTGCCTTCACGGGTGCCTACCATGGCCGCACCATGATGACCCTGGGCCTGACCGGTAAAGTCGTGCCGTACTCGGCCGGCATGGGCCTGATGCCGGGTGGCATCTTCCGCGCGCTGTACCCGAACGAACTGCATGGCGTGAGCATCGACGATTCCATCGCCAGCATCGAACGCATCTTCAAGAACGACGCCGAGCCGCGTGACATCGCTGCGATCATCATCGAGCCGGTTCAGGGCGAAGGTGGTTTCTATGTCGCGCCGAAGGAATTCATGAAGCGCCTGCGTGCCCTGTGCGACCAGCACGGTATTCTGCTGATCGCTGACGAAGTACAGACCGGCGCCGGCCGTACCGGCACCTTCTTCGCCATGGAACAGATGGGTGTCGCTGCCGACCTGACCACCTTCGCCAAATCCATCGCTGGCGGTTTCCCGCTGGCCGGTGTGTGCGGCAAGGCCGAGTACATGGACGCCATCGCACCGGGTGGCTTGGGCGGTACCTACGCCGGTAGCCCGATCGCTTGCGCCGCTGCGCTGGCGGTGATGGAAGTGTTTGAGGAAGAACACTTGCTGGACCGCTGCAAGGCTGTCGGTGAGCGCCTGGTCACTGGCCTCAAGGCCATCCAGAAGAAATACCCGGTGATCGGTGAAGTCCGTGCCTTGGGTGCAATGATCGCAGTGGAGCTGTTCGAAGACGGCGACTCCCACAAGCCAAACGCCGCCGCAGTGGCTCAGATCGTGGTCAAGGCTCGGGACAAGGGTTTGATCCTGTTGTCTTGCGGCACCTACGGCAACGTCCTGCGGGTGCTGGTGCCGCTGACCTCGCCGGACGAGCAACTGGACGAAGGGCTGGCGATCATCGAAGAGTGCTTCTCCGAACTCTGATCTGTGCGCTGATTCACAAAAAACCCGCTTCGGCGGGTTTTTTCATATCCGCCTGCCGGTACGGATTTTTTGGACTGTCTGGAATGGCTGCCATTGTCTAAGGTGCATGTATGGCAAGGGAGCGATACTGCAATGACTGCTGTGGATTTACCCGCTGTACCCCGTGTGCTGATTGCCGAGGCCGATCCGGCGTCCCGGGAGCTGCTCGAGCAGGTGTTGTCGCAGGTGCGCTGTGATGCGCGGGTGGACACCTGTGAGGAGGGCAAACAGGCCCTGGAGTTGCTAGCGCATAATCCCTATGACCTGGTCATCGCCGACTGGGAGCTGCCGGGAGTGGATGGCTTGAGCATCCTGCGCGGCCTTCGCCACCAGCGTCGCACGCCGGTGCTGCCGTTTATTCTGATGAGCCGACGCAACGACACTGCCAGTGTGCGTGAGGTATTGCCGCTGGCGCCGACGGCGTACCTGACCAAGCCTTTGAACCGGGAAAACCTGACCCAGCGTCTACGAGGCTTGCTGTTGAGCGGTGTTGAAGACGCTTCCAATGATGCGCCGGTTCCCGGTCCGGCGCAGACACTGGCAGCCTTTCTGGAGCGTCGGCGCGACTTGTCCGAGGGGGCGCCGCTGCTCACCGATGTTCAGGTGGCGGTTAAGCGCAGCCTCAACCCCAGCGGCCTGGACCTGAAACTGCTGGAAGAGGAAATTCGCACCGATCCGCAGATCACCGCCGTATTGATCGCCGCAGCCAACAGCGCTGCCCAGCATCAAGGTGGCGGTCCGGTCCAGACCGTGGCCCAGGCGCTGCACCAGCTCGGCACCGGGCAGAGCATGAACCTGATTCTCGGCCTGACCCTCAAACGCTGCGCCCGGCTCAGCGTTCCGTGCCTGGCGGACTATGCCGAGCGTTATTGGACGTTATCGCTGCACACTGCCGAATATGCCCGAATGATGGCCCGGTTGCTGGATCTGGAGCCGGAGCGCTGCTACTGCGCCGGGCTGTTGCATCGTCTGGGCGAGCTGGCGGTGTTGCGATGCCTGGAAGAATGGAAACAGGCGGGTGGCGAGCTGGATGAGCCTGAGGAAGTCGGAAACTCTCTCCACCAGTATGGCGCTGGTTTCGGTTCGGCATTGCGTACTCGCTGGCGCCTGCCACTGGAGCTGCGAGAGTTGATTGCCGCAGTCTACAGCCTCGGTGGCGGGGTGTATTCGCGTGAAGCGCTGGTGATGAACATGGCGGCGCAGATGGCTCACCTGACCGAGCACGAAGGGCTCGAAGAGTTGGCCCGAGGCCGCACGGCGCGGTTGTTGAAGATCGGGCTGCCGGAATTGACACGCTTGCGCAGGAAGTAAGCTATCGCCTCTTTTTTCAAGCGGTGATGATGCGATTCTTGCCCTGGCGCTTGGCTTCATACATGGCGGCGTCGGCGCGGGAATACAGGCTGTCGAGGGACTGATCTTCGGCGGTGATGCCAGTCAGCCCCTGGCTGACGGTAATTCCGAAGCCCTGCTCTGCGTTGCGGAAGGTCATGCGTTGGATTTCCCGTTGCAGACGCTCAGCCACTTGCAGCGCCATGTCCGGAGGGCAGCCGGGGAATATCGCCGCGAACTCCTCACCACCGATGCGCCCGAACAGGTCGCCACGCCGGAGCACGGTCCGCCCGCACTCAGCGATTTTCTGCAGCACGATATCGCCTTCCTGATGGCCGTACGTATCGTTGATCACCTTGAAGTCATCGATATCCAGCAACAGGAACGCCATGGGGGTTCCGTGCAGCCGTGCCTGCTCGAATTCGCGGTGGGCGCACTCGAAGAAGTGACGGCGGTTGCTGCTCTGAGTCAGTACGTCGGTGGTCGCCAGGCGTTGCAGTTCGCTTTCCAGCAACTTCTTTTCGGTAATGTCTTCGGCGATGCCCACCACGATCACGGGTTGTCCCGAGTCAGCCTGGCGGTTGATGAAGCACTTGTCGCTCAGCCAGCGAATCTGGCCATCGGCGGCGATGATGCGGTACTCACGGTCCTCCACGGCCCCCTTGACCAGTACTTCGGCCAGGCTGCGTTCGGCGTAGTCGAGATCGTCGGGGTAGATTGCATCGCGCCATTCGTTGAAATCAGCCAGTACCAGGCCAGCAGGACGGCCGAAGATCCGCTCATAGGCAGGGCTCACATACAACAGCTGCCGGGTTTCCCAGTTGAACGCCCAAAGCACTGCATTGACGCTGTCCAGCAACGAGCTGAACAGTTGCTCGCGCTCACTCAAGCGCGCTACCTCGCCTTTGGCATGCATGAGCGCCATGAGCATCTGGGCCGCTTCGGGCCAATGAGGTTGGGATGAATCCTGCAGGTTCTTGTCGACCATCGGCACATATCTCAAAGAGCGTGCAGTGTTGTAGGTTCGCACGCGCTCACTCCAAAGCCCGCCTGGATGGCGAAGTGCTCTTGAGATAGGGGATTCAGGGCGAAGTTCCTTTCCAGGCGACGAAGTGCGGGGTCTTGGCGAGCCAGGCGATGGCGATGGCATTTTACAGCCTGGTCAAAGGAAAACCCCGCCGGATGGCGTAATGCCGTTCACTTAAGACTTGCCCGGTTCATTGTGGCGAGGGGATTTATCCCCGCTGGGCTGCGAAAGCAGCCCCAAAGCCTTACTACTCGGTGCATCAGGCGGATTGAGTCGCCTGTATTGGGGCTGCTGCGCAGCCCAGCGGGGATAAATCCCCTCGCCACAGGTGCATCGTTTTTCTTAAGTGAACAGCGTTACGCCGGATGGCGGGGTTTGTTATCAGGCAGTGGCGGGCCGCAGCGAGTAGGTCTTGAGCTGGTCGGCAAAGTCGCGCAGGGACTGGATGCCACTGGCCTCGGCTTCGTGTACCCATTCCTTGATGGCCGTGAGCATCTCGTGGCCGTTGCTGCTGGTCTTGACCCAGATCTGTTGCAGGGCCAGGCGTTTTTCGTAGATCACCTTCAGCGCCTGGCTGTGTTCCAGGATGTTCTGGATGCGCAGGTGATGACGGTCGTCCAGCAGGCTGGTTTCCCGCGACAGCAGGCGTTTGGCCCGGTGGAACTGGTGACGTACCGAGTGATCGACCTTTTCCAGCTCCTGTTTGACCAGCGGCGCGATGACCAGGCGGCGGTACTGAGCCATGATCTGGAAGCGGTTGTTGAGGATCGCTATGGCGGTGTCCATGTCCAGGTGCCCCTTGCCTTCGACCCGATGGGCAATCGGCGCCACCCGCTGGACCTTGGCCAGACGCAGGAAACTGAACACCCGTATCCAGGCCCAGCCGAGGTCGAACTCCCATTTGCGTACCGACAGCTTGGCCGAATTGGGGTAGGTATGGTGGTTGTTGTGCAGCTCTTCGCCGCCGATCAGGATGCCCCAGGGCACCAGGTTGGTCGCCGCGTCACGGCACTCGAAATTGCGGTAGCCCACGGCGTGGCCCAGGCCATTGACCACTCCGGCGGCCCAGACCGGGATCCACATCATCTGGATGGCCCAGATGGTGATGCCGATGGTACCGAACAGCAACAGGTCGATCAGGCCCATGAGTGCCACGCCCAGCAGCGGGAAGCGACTGTAAAGGTTGCGCTCGATCCAGTCTTCCGGGCAGTTCTTGCCGTAGATGCGCAGGGTTTCCGGGTTCTCCGCTTCGGCCCGGTAGAGCTCGGCGCCTTTGCGCAGCACGGTGGACAGGCCCTTGACGACCGGGCTGTGGGGGTCGTCGACGGTTTCGCACTTGGCGTGATGCTTGCGGTGGATAGCGGTCCATTCGCGGGTGTTCTGCCCTGTGGTCAGCCACAGCCAGAAGCGAAAGAAATGTTTGAGGCCTGCGTTGAGCTCCAGGGAGCGGTGAGCCGAATAACGGTGCAGGTAAATCGTGACGCTGATGATCGTGACGTGGGTCATCAACAGGGTGACTGCCACCAGCGACCAGGGCGACAAGCCAAGAAAACCTTCGTACCACATAGGCTATGGGGCCCTCGATAAAGTAGAAACAGCCGCTGCATTATCTCCAGCCCCGCGGATAAAACCAGTCGGCCTTTCAGATAAGAGTGGCAGGATGTTTCTTCCTTTATAATCCCGGCCTCTTTGTAAGGACATGGACGCCAATGACCGCTTATCACCGTAGCGCCTTGCGGGGCACGCTGCTCTATCTCGTGCTATCAGTTGTCTGGCTGCAGTTGGTTGGTTATTTATTGAGCAGTTTCTTCGATGAATCCGCCGACAGGCTTCGCTGGCAACTGATCAACGGTTATACCTGGATCCTGATCAGTGCCGGTGCAATGTTTCTGGTGTGGATACGCAGGCCTCGAACGATGGAGGCGGGCCTGCCTTCCTCCGATCGGGAACGTCTGCGCCAGGCGGCCGCTGTCTTCGATTGCACCCGCGAAGGCGTGCTGGTGACGGATCGCAACGGCCTGATCGTACATGTGAACCGGGCTTTCATGGCGATCACCGGCTATGGCCGGGACGAAGTGCTGGGCCGTCGTCCCAGCTTGTTCAAGTCGGGTCGCCATGGCCTGGACTTCTACCAGGATATGTTCAAGTCCCTGGCGAGCGTGGGCGAATGGAGCGGCGAAATCTGGAACCGGCGCAAAAGCGGCGAGATCTACCCACAATGGCAGACCATCCGCACCATTACCGATGAGAGTGGCCAGGTCAGCCAATACGTCGCGGTGTTTTCCGACATCAGTGCAATCAAGGATTCGCAACACGAACTGGCGCACCTGGCCCATTACGATCCGCTGACCGGCCTGCCTAACCGCGTGCTGTTCACCGACCGAGCGGAGCAGGCCCTGGCCTCGGCGCAACAACACAAGCGGGGCTGTGCACTGCTGCTGGTGGACCTGGACCATTTCAAAAACATCAATGACAGCCTGGGGCACACCGTTGGCGATGAATTGCTCAAAGGGGTGGCCGAGCGTTTCCGCGGGCTTTTTGCGCCGGGCGTGACCCTGGCGCGCCTGGGAGGCGATGAATTTGCGGTATTGGTGGAAAACTGCTCCCAGCCAGGCCAGGCGGCGGTCCTGGCCCAGCGCATCCTCGATGGTTTGAGAGAGCCACTGCGGCTCGATGGCCATGCCTTGTTCATCAATGCCAGCATTGGCATCAGCCTGTTTCCAAGCGATGCCCTTAACGCCGGGCAACTGCTGCGCAACGCCGACTCGGCGCTGTTCAAGGCCAAGAGCGCCGGGCGTGACGGTTACGCTTTGTACACAGAAGAACTCACTGCCCACGCCCAGCAACGGGTCGAAATCGCAACCGAACTGCGTCGTGCCCTCGAACAGCAAGAGTTGCGGGTGCACTACCAGCCAGTGCATGACCTGGCGTCCGGTCGCCTGATCGGCGTCGAGGCGTTGGTGCGTTGGGAACATCCTGTTCGAGGACTGATTTCACCGGCCGGGTTCATCCCTGTCGCCGAGCGCATCGGGTTGATCGCCCAGATCGATGCCTGGGTCATGGCCCAGGCCTGCCGGCAGATGTGCCAGTGGCGAGAAGACGGCGTCGTGCTGTCATTCGTCGCGGTGAATGTCTCCAGTCGCTTGTTTGCCCATCGCGAGTTGTATGAGCAGGTCGCCAAGGTGCTGCATGACACCGGGCTGGATCCGGCGCTTCTGGAACTGGAGGTGACCGAAAGCGCGGTGATGGAAGACCCCGAGGTGGCGCTGGAGCAGATGCATCGCCTGCGGGAGTTGGGCGTGCGTCTGGCAATCGACGATTTCGGTACCGGCTATTCGTCGTTGTTGCGGCTAAAGCGCTTGCCGGTGCAGAAACTCAAGATCGATCAGGGGTTTGTCGCCGGGTTGCCTTGGGATGAGGACGACGCGGCGATCGTCCGGGTCATCATTGCTCTGGCCCGCAGCATGGGCATGCAGGTGCATGCCGAAGGCATCGAGCAGCGCGAGCAGGCGGCTTTCCTGCTGGAGCAGGGTTGTGGATTGGGGCAGGGCTACTGGTTCGGACGGCCTGGGCCCGTGCAGCAACTGGATTGGGCCTATGCGCCAGTCATCGTCTGATGCAAGCCGCCTGACTCAAGCGTGCGGGCTCGTTTCTCGCGAGCCTGTGAAAACGGTTATATAAAAATTCTTAAATAGTATTTTTAAGAATATCCCGCCTTATCTAGTATGGCTCCACGCCACGCGCAGTGCCGCCCACTGCCCGGCATTCATTCAAGGAGCAGCAACATGAGCGCATCCCTACGTAGCGTTGACGGCCAGGACGAAGCAACCATTTTGCGCGAGATTCAGAGCGCGCTGCGCGATCTGCGCTTTGGCGCGGTGGAGATCACTGTGCATAACGCGCAAGTGGTCCAGATTGAGCGCAAGGAAAAATTCCGTCTGCAGCAGCCGAGTCATAAGCCGGGCTGAAACAGCCTGGTTGTGGGAGCAAAGCGTGTTCGCGAACAGGCGCCTCGATTTTTGGGGAAACGTGTCGCCTGCATCGCGAGCAGGCTTTTGCGCTCACAGCGGTTCGATTTGTTCAGGTCTCACGATTTATAAGCCAAAAGAAAAAACCAGAATTCCAGGAGCTTTCACCATGTCGTCGATTCGTCGTTATGCCTTGACCGCACTGGCCAGCGCTGTTTTCGCAGGTTCCGCGGTCGCCAAGGATTACGAGCTGCTCAACGTTTCCTATGACCCGACCCGCGAGCTATACCAGGATTACAACGCCGAATTCGCCAGCTTCTGGAAGAAGGCCCACCCGGACGACACGGTGAAGATCCAGCAATCCCACGGGGGTTCGGGCAAGCAAGGCCGGGCGGTGATCGATGGGCTGCGGGCCGATGTGGTGACCCTGGCCCTGGCCGGCGATATCGACGAAATCGCCAAGCTGGGCAAGTCCCTGCCGGCGGACTGGCAGACACGCCTGCCGGACGCCAGCACACCCTATACCTCCACCATCGTGTTCCTGGTACGCAAGGGCAACCCCAAGGGCATCAAGGATTGGGGCGACCTGATCAAGGATGACGTATCGGTCATCACGCCGAACCCGAAGACCTCCGGCGGCGCTCGCTGGAACTTCCTCGCGGCCTGGGCCTATGGTCTCAAGGCCAACGGCGGGGATGAGGCCAAGGCCAAGGAATACGTGCAGGCGCTGTTCAAGCACGTGCCGATCCTCGACACCGGCGCCCGTGGTTCGACCATTACCTTTGTGAACAACGGCCAGGGTGATGTGTTGCTGGCCTGGGAAAACGAAGCCTTCCTGGCCTTGAAAGAGGACGGCGGCGCCGACAAGTTCGACATCGTGGTGCCGTCGCTGTCGATCCTCGCCGAACCGCCGGTGGCGGTGGTGGACAAGAACGCCGAGAAAAAGGGCAACCTCGAGATTGCCGAAGCGTACCTCAAGCACCTGTACAGCCCGGCCGGACAGGAAATCGCCGCGAAGAACTTCTATCGTCCACGGGACAAGGACGTGGCCGCCAAGTATTCCCGCCAGTTCCCGAAACTGGACCTGGTGACCATCGACAAGGACTTCGGTGGCTGGAAAACCGCTCAGCCGAAGTTCTTCAACGATGGCGGTGTGTTCGACCAGATCTATCAGGCGCAGTAAGCTGGAACAGATCAACTGATGGCCAGCCAAGCGCAATTCATGTGGGAGCGGGCTTGCTCGCGAAAGCGGTAATACAGTCAATAACAGCATTGCCTGACACACTGCTTTCGCGAGCAAGCCCGCTCCCACAGGTATGCAAACCTGATGGGCTGACACTTGCTTAACAGGTCTCGATTTATTGGGACTTTTGCGCGTTCTCAACCAAGGACTTCTATGTCGCGTCGCATATCCCCCGTCATACCCGGCTTCGGGCTGACGCTGGGCTACACCCTGGTGTACCTCAGTCTGATTGTGCTCATACCGCTGGCGGCCATGTTCGTGCACGCCGCTCAACTCACCTGGGACCAATTCTGGGCGATCATCTCGGCGCCACGGGTGCTGGCTGCGCTGAAGCTCAGCTTCGGCACCGCGCTGTACGCCGCGATCATCAACGGTGTGATCGGTACGCTGCTGGCCTGGGTGCTGGTGCGCTACACCTTCCCGGGTCGCAAGGTCATCGATGCGATGATCGACCTGCCGTTTGCCCTGCCCACCGCCGTGGCCGGTATTGCCCTGACCGCGTTGTACGCGCCGACCGGCCTTGTGGGCCAGTTCGCTACCTACCTGGGCTTCAAGATCGCCTACACCCCGCTGGGTATCACCCTGGCGCTGACCTTCGTGACGCTGCCGTTCGTGGTGCGCACGGTGCAGCCGGTGCTGGCGGATATTCCCCGTGAGGTGGAGGAGGCTGCCGCCTGTCTCGGCGCCAGGCCCTGGCAGGTGTTTCGCCACATCCTGATGCCGGCGTTGTTGCCAGCCTGGTTGACCGGTTTTGCCCTGGCGTTCGCCCGTGGCGTGGGCGAGTACGGCTCGGTGATTTTCATCGCCGGCAACATGCCGATGAAAACCGAAATCCTGCCGCTGCTGATCATGGTCAAGCTCGATCAATACGACTACACCGGCGCCACCTCCATCGGCGTGCTGATGCTGGTGGTGTCCTTCGTCCTGTTGCTGCTGATCAACTTGCTGCAGCGGCGCATCGAAACCCCTTGAGGAGGCGCGAAAAATGTCCCAATCGTCTATTTCCGCCGCTTCCACCAACGCTGCCCGTCGTGGCAGCGCGGTTTCGCGGCGCATCCTGATCGGCCTCGGCTGGTTGATCTTCGCGCTGTTCTTGCTGTTGCCGCTGTTTATCGTGGTATCTCAGGGCCTGAAGTCTGGCCTGGGGACTTTCTTCGAGGCGATCCTCGAGCCCGATGCGCTGTCGGCGCTCAAGCTCACGGTGATTGCAGTGTTGGTGTCGGTACCGTTGAACCTAGTATTCGGTGTCAGTGCCGCCTGGTGCGTGAGCAAATACTCGTTCCGCGGCAAGAGCATGCTGGTGACGCTGATCGACCTGCCGTTCTCGGTGTCGCCAGTGATCGCGGGCCTGGTCTATGTGTTGATGTTCGGTGCCCAGGGCCTGTTCGGGCCGTGGCTGGCGGACCACGACATCCAGATCGTGTTCGCATTGCCAGGCATTGTGCTGGCGACGATTTTCGTCACCGTGCCGTTCGTGGCCCGCGAACTGATTCCCTTGATGCAGGAGCAAGGCACCCAGGAAGAAGAAGCCGCGCGCCTGCTGGGCGCCAACGGCTGGCAGATGTTCTGGCATGTCACCGTGCCGAACATCAAGTGGGGCCTGATCTATGGCGTGGTGTTGTGTACCGCCCGGGCCATGGGCGAGTTCGGCGCGGTGTCGGTGGTGTCCGGGCACATTCGCGGGGTGACCAACACCCTGCCGCTGCACGTCGAGATCCTCTACAACGAATACAACCACGTGGCCGCGTTCGCCGTGGCGAGCCTGTTGCTGATCCTGGCGCTCTTCATCCTGCTGCTCAAGCAGTGGAGCGAAAACCGAATCAACCGCCTGCGCGCCAGCGCCGCGGAGGAATAAGTCATGTCGATCGAAGTCCGTAACGTCAGTAAGAATTTCAACGCCTTCAAGGCCCTCGACGACATCAGCCTGGACATCCAGAGCGGCGAGTTGGTAGCGCTGCTGGGCCCGTCGGGCTGCGGCAAGACCACGTTGCTGCGGATCATTGCCGGCCTCGAGACGCCGGACCAGGGCAGCATCGTGTTCCATGGCGAGGATGTGTCCGGCCACGACGTCCGTGATCGCAACGTCGGTTTTGTGTTCCAGCACTACGCTTTGTTCCGCCACATGACGGTGTTCGACAACGTGGCCTTCGGCCTGCGGATGAAACCGAAGGGTCAGCGCCCGAACGAAAGCCAGATCGCGGCCAAGGTCCATGAGCTGCTGAACATGGTGCAACTGGACTGGCTCGCCGACCGCTATCCCGAACAGCTTTCCGGCGGCCAACGCCAGCGTATCGCGCTGGCCCGTGCCTTGGCGGTGGAGCCAAAGGTGCTGTTGCTGGACGAACCTTTCGGCGCTCTCGATGCCAAGGTCCGCAAGGAGCTGCGCCGCTGGCTGGCGCGGCTGCACGAGGACATCAACCTGACGTCGGTGTTCGTGACCCATGACCAGGAAGAAGCCATGGAAGTCGCCGACCGGATTGTGGTGATGAACAAGGGCGTGATCGAGCAGATCGGCTCGCCGGGTGATGTCTACGAAAATCCGGCCAGCGATTTCGTGTATCACTTCCTGGGTGACTCCAATCGCCTGCACCTGGGCGAAGACCGGCATGTGCTGTTCCGCCCCCATGAAGTCTCACTGTCGCGCTCGGAGCTGGAGGATCACCACGCCGCTGAAGTACGCGATATCCGCCCGCTGGGCGCCACGACACGGGTGACCCTGAAGGTGGAAGGCCAGAGCGAACTGATCGAAGCCGAAGTGGTGAAGGACCACGACAGTCTGGTGGGCCTGGCGAAGGGCGAGACGCTGTTCTTCAAACCGAAGGTCTGGCAGAAAGTCGCCAACCTTTAAAAACATCGCGAGCAGGCTCGCTCCCACAGTGGGCAGCGTCGATCAGCGGATTTGTGAACGACACTGAACCCTTGTGGGAGCGAGCCTGCTCGCGATGGCGTCCTCCATGACACCGCTCTCTGAATCCGAATAATACCGCTCGGCTTTGCTTCGATTGGTTCTACCTTCCTGTCTCTTCTTGAATCAAACCCTACCTAGACTCTGACCTGCCAGGAGGCAAGTAAGAGTCCATGACGGACCGGTGTTTTCTCCTGGCGCCTGATGCCAAGGAGAGAAAGCATGAGAATGGAAGTCAGTCGGCATGGCCCACTGGGCTGTGCCTTGTTGAGCGTGTTGCTGTGCCCGTCCGCCAGTGCCGCCCCCGCGTTATCACCGCAGATACCCTTCGATGTCACGGCCACCCAACCGATTTCGCTGGCCAGCCTGCAAGGCAATTTCGATGATCTATCGTGGCAGACCTTCATCGCCCTGAACTGGCCGGCGCTGGACAACGGCAATCCCAATACCGGTACCACCATCGGCCAGCAGGACGGCGCCACGGTCTGGGAGAGTTGGAAAGAGAGCTACCAGATCTTCCGCGCCAAGGGGCAGGCGCCCTTGCCCTGGGGCGCTGCGGCGACGCTTCCGGAAGTCTGCAAGCAGCTCAAGCCGGGCCGCCTGTTGCAGCAGATGGGCAAGGTCCCCGACGTGCTGGATGAATTTATCCAGCCTTTCGAGAGTGGCCCGCTGGTGGATCAGAACGGCGTTTATACGCGCAACGAAATCGTGGTCAACCAGTCGATGTTCAACGGGATCGTCGACAACGGCCTGTACAGCATCGAAGGCCAGAAGAAATTTTTTGCCGCCAACCAGAAGAACACCGTGGCGTTCAGTTGTGGCTCCAACGACACGAGCCAGGTCGGCGCGGTGATGGTGAAAGCGTCCTGGAAGGTGCTGGGCGCCAATGACCGTCCCCAGGATTTCCACACGGTCGACGCGCTGGTCTATACGCCGGGTAACAGCGATCCGAGTCACGGGCCGATTGTCGAGGAGTCCTGTGCGTCACAGTCGGTGGGTCTGGTGGGCTTGCACATCGTCCACAAGACCGCCAGCGCGCCGCAGTGGGTCTGGTCGACCTTCGAACATGTGAACAACGTGCCGGAACAATCCACACCGGTGGCGCAGCGCAAAGGCCCCTACCTGTTCTACAACGCCAGCAGCGACAGCACGATCAACCAGCCACCCCCACGGCCGTGGAACCCGGCCGTCAAGGCGACGCCCTCGCAGATCGTGCGCGAGGTGCCGCTGACCGACGCCACCAAGACCTTGAATGCCAGCTACCAGGCCTTGTTGCGCACGGTCAATCCACAGAGTGTCTGGGCCAATTATCAACTGATCAGCACCCAATGGCCGACCGCCGCACCGCCGCCGGATTGCCAGATATCGGCCGCCAACCCGTTGGGCAACCCCGCCCCTTCGTTCCTGGCCAACGCCACGCTGGAAACCTACATCCAGGGCACCACGCCCCAGGCGTCTTCCAGTTGCATGGCCTGTCACGGCAACGCTGCTACTCATGTCACCGAATCCCCGCGTACCAGCTTCGCGGACTTCACCTATCTGCTCGAACGTGCGCAGTCCACTACCGGACAAGGAGCCAAACGATGAGCACTGATCTGGACAATTTCGTCGGCTTGTCGTCGGCCCTGACCGGTATTCCCATCGAGCGCCTGGCGCCGCAGCTCGATCCGGTGGGTTTGCCGCCGCTTTTTCTCGATTACGTCACCCCGCGAATCACTACCGATGTGCTCAACCCGTTGTTGACGCAGTACGCCACGTTGGCCGCCGACAAGGTGCCCCCGGATAGGATTGCCCAGCAGGTGCTGACGACTGAGCAACCGAATCCTGACTCCGTGCTGGCGGCGCGTTCGATCATGAAGCTGTGGTATCTGGGTGTCTGGTACCAACCCTATGACGCCGGGAATTACAAAAAGGGTGACTCGGCGGTGGTATCCGACCAGGCCTACATCTACAGCTGGGCCTGGAAAGTGGCCCAGGCCCACCCCATGGGTTACAGCGAATCGTTCTTCGGTTACTGGAACGAACAGCCGTCGAGCCTTGAGGACTTGACCGGCGTACCCGCCAGCACGTCTTCCCAAACCCAGCAAGGAGACCGGTCATGACTATTGAACAAGCCGAAGTGGTGGTCGTTGGCGCCGGGCTGGCGGGTAGTATCGTTGCCTATCAACTGGCCATGGCCGGGGTGGAGGTGCTGGTGCTCGAATCGGGACCGGAGATCCCGGCCAATCGGGCGCAATACCTGGAACGCTTCTATACCACCACGCTGAAAACCCCGGAATCACCCTATCCACCGGTCACCACCCTGGACCCGCCCCGTGACCCTGCCAAACAGAACGCCCCGCGTGCGACGATCGCCGACCTGATCCTGGGATGGGACAAGCCGGAGGTCAGTTACCTGGTGCAAAAGGGCCCGATGCCTTTCACCAGCACTTATGAGCGAGTCGGCGGCGGAACCACTTGGCACTGGGTCGGGACCTGCCTGCGCATGGTGCCGAACGATTTTCGCCTGAAGTCCCTGTACAACGTCGGGGTGGACTGGCCTATCGGCTACGATGACCTGCAGAGCGCCTATTGCCGGGCCGAAGCGGAAATCGGCGTCTCGGCCAACGTTGCCGATCAGGCCTACCTGGGCATGACGTTTCCCGAGGGTTACGAATTTCCCATGCACAGCATTCCGTTGTCCTTGGTCGATGGCAGTTTTGTCGCGGCGGTGACGGGACAGGTATTCGACAGCTTGCCACTGGTCGTCAGCCCGACGCCGGCTGGACGCAACTCCCAACCCTATGCAGGGCGCCGCGTATGTGCCGGCAACACCAACTGCACGCCGATCTGCCCGATCCAGGCCAAGTACGACGCCACGGTGACGATGAACAAGGCCCTGGCCACCGGCAAGGTCCGGGTGTTGTACAGAACGGTTGCCAGCAAATTGAACGTAGGCTCGGACGGCAATATCTTCGGTGTGGAATTCAAGCAATATCAATTGGGTGACGGACCGGTCACCGGCACTGGCGAGGCCATTGCTCAACGTTATGTCATCGCTGCCCATGCCATCGAAACTCCCAAGCTGTTGCTCAATTCCGCCACGCCTGCCTGGCCCAAGGGCGTGGCCAACAGCAGCGGTCAGGTGGGGCGCAACCTGGCCGATCACCCGATCTACCTGGCGTGGGGGCTGATGCCCGAAGGCAAGGCGGTTTTTCCCTACCGCGGCCCCCTATCCACTGCGGGGATCGAGAGCTTGCGTGACGGTGCCTTTCGCAGTGAACGCGCGGCGTGGCGTATTGAGATCGGCAACGAGGGCTGGAACTGGCCGGCCAACGATCCCTACGACACGGTGGCCGATTTTATCGACGGTACGAACAACAACGGCGTCAACCCGGTGAAGTCGGACCAGGACCCCAAACCTCCTACCGAAGCGCTTTATGGAACAGCGCTGGTGCAAAAACTCAACGACATCTTCGTCCGGCAGTTCCGCATCGCGTTCCTGGTGGAGCAGGTGGAAGATGATCCCGATAACGCCAAGTGCTACATCGTGCCGTCGGCCGACTACACGGACCTGCTCGATATTCCCCGGCCGGAAATCCACTATGAATTGTCCGAGTACACCCAGAAGGGGTTCCTGGAGGCAAAACGGCTGGCCACTCACATTATCGAAGACCTGCTCGGCGCCGTGGAGCTGACCAAACCGCTTACGCCAGGAACGTTCACTTATGGAAACGAATCTCTCAGCTTCCAAGGGGCCGGGCACCTGATGGGCACTTATCGCATGGGCAGTGACCCGGCCAAATCGGTGGTCGACAAGGACCAGCGCAGTTGGGATCACAAGAACCTGTTCCTGGTGGGCGATGGGGTTTTCCCCAGCAGCGGCACCTCGAATCCGAGCCTGACGATCGCCGCGTTGTCGTTCCAGGCTGGGGACACCGTGGCCAACGACCTGAAGGCGGTGACTCTGACGGTCCAGGCCAATAAAAGCTGGCAGGGTACCGGCGTGCAGGTCAACGCGCTGGTACCACGCCTGGTTCGCTACGTCTCTGGACTTTGGTGTGCCAGTCCTCAAGGCGGAAATGTCGATGGGAACGGCGGTTCGAGGCACATCGACTACAGCAGCTATGCCTTGCCCGGGGCTGCCGAAGGTGCCTTGATCGGTCGTGTGGGCAATGGTGGCACGCCGTTCCTGGTGGGGGATCTGGGGCAAGTTCCAGGAAACCAGCAAGGGGAACTGCAACTGTGCATCAATGATGATTTGACCGGGCAGCACGGGGCTGGCTTGAGCGATAACACCGGCGCTCTGACTGTCCGGGTCGAGTTCGGTGCGCTGTAATGCTTGAAAGGTGAGGCCTGACTCCTGTGGGAGCGAGCTTGCTCGCGATAGCGGTGGGGCAGTCGACACGGATGTGCCTGGCCGAGCGCAATCGCGAGCAAGCTCGCTCCCACAGAGGGGTAGGCGGATATGGCGTGGTTTTTCACGCCGCCGAGCGCTGGTTGCGCATCGCCACCGGCCCGGCGCGTTCCTCGATGGCCCGCTTCAGCTCGTTGCGCAGTCCCAGCAGGAATCCTGCTTCCACCACCACGAACAATGGTCCGACGATCAGCCCGGTCAGGTCGTCGACGAACGCCGGTTTGCGACCTTCGTAATAGTGGCCGACAAACTGAATGATCCAACCCACCACAAACAGGCCCAGGCCGCTGACGAGCCACACCGATGTACTTTGTGCGGCCAATACCTGCCCCAACCATACGGCCAGGCCCAGCAGCACCGTCATCAGCGCACCCAGGCGCAACTCCAGGCGCAGATAGAACCAGGCGCTGGCCGCCGCCACCAGCAAGGCTGGCGACAACAGGACCGCGCCCAACGGCCAGCCCGGCCGTGACAGCAACACGGCGACGGCGACGAATATCAGCGGAATGCCGATGAAGTGCGTGGCGATGTTGCGAGGGTCGCGATGGTAGGCGGCGTATTGACTGAGATGATCGACGAGGCTTTTCATTGTTGTTCCTCCTGATGTGATACCTGCATGATGCCCAGGTTCTACGAGGCGCTCTGTCAGCTAGCCGACACTTGTCCCGGAGTTTCCATGAATTCGCATCCCTGGCACTCGCACCTGATGACGGGTCACTGGTACAGCCATTTGCCCGTCCCGTTACAGGATAGTCTGCTGGGCATCGCGCGCGTGCGCCGCCTTTCTGCGGGCCATCGGCTCTTTAAGCGCGGTGATCCACCGTGCGGCCTGTACGCCGTGCTGGAAGGCGCGGTGCGGGTTGGCGCGGTCAACGAACAGGGCAAGGAAGCGTTGTTGAGCGTGATCGAGGCTCCGCACTGGTTCGGTGAGATCTGCCTGTTCGACGGTCAGCCGCGTACCCACGATGCGGTGGCGGTAGGTCAATGCACCTTGCTGCATTTGCCTCAAGCGGCATTGCTGGCATTGCTGGAGGAACAACCGGTCCATTGGCGGCAACTGGCTTTGTTGATGAGCCACAAACTGCGCCTGACCTTCATCAATCTCGAACAGCTGAGCCTGATGCCCGCCCCAGCCCGCGTCGCCCACCGCTTGCTGATGATTGCCGAGGGCTACGGCGAAATCGAAGCGACCCGTCAGGTGCTGCAACTGCCCCAGGAACAACTGGCGCTGATGCTGTCGCTCTCGCGCCAGACCACCAACCAGATCCTCAAGGACCTGCAAAGCCAGGGCATCCTTCACCTTGGCTACGGTGAAATCGAGATTCTCGATATCGAGCGGCTGCGGGGGCTGAGTGCCACCTGAGGGATCCCGCAGGGGATTTGCACAGCTCAGTGTGGGAGCGGGTTTACCCGCGAAGGCGTCGGCAGATTCAACATCGTTGCCACTGATCCACCGCTTTCGCGAGCAAGCCCGCTCCCACAGGGATTTGCGGTCGACATAAAAACCTAGCGCAGCCCGTCGCGAAACTGCCCCGGCGTCATCCCGGTCCAGCGCTTGAACGCCCGACTGAAGCTGCTGGCGTCGGCAAAGCCCAGCAGATACCCGACTTCGCTCAGCGAGCAATCGGGGTCGCGCAGGTGCAGCAGCGCCAGGTTTTCCCGGCATTCGTTGAGCAGCGCGTCGAAGCGACAGCCTTCATCGGCCAGGTGTCGTTGCAGGCTGCGCAGGCTCAGGTGCATGGTCTGGGCGATGCGTTCGGCGCTGGGTTCGCCTTCGGGCAACTGGGCCTCGATGGCGGCGCGTACCTTGCGTTCCCAGGTCAGTGGCTGGAGCTGGGCGAGGGTACGCTTGAGCACTGTTTCGTTGTGTTCGGCCAATTCCGGGTTGGCGTCGTCCAGGTGCCTGTCGAAATCGGCCAGGCCGAATTCCAGGTAATCCTGGCCGGCTGAAAAATGCACCGGTGAGCGGAACACTTTATGCCAGGGGCCGGGATCCGCCGGCTCCGGACGCCGCAGGTAGACCGCCAGGGGCGCATAGTCACGGCCCAGCCGGTTGCGACAGGTACGCACGTAAATCGCGGCGAAGGCATCGATGGCCTCGAAGGCAGGGGCCGGATGAGCCTGGGGGGCATCGAGACTGAAGCGGTAGCGGTCTTCGCAGCGACGCAGTTGCAACGTCAAGGCATCGCTGACCACCGGGTGATAGCGCACGATCCGCTCGAACACTTCCCGCAGGCTGCCGCTGGCCACCAGGGCGTAACCCAATGCATGGAATGTGGTGGGGCTGACGAAGCGCGACACCCGCAGACCGATGGCCGGGTCGCCACTGGCTTGTACCGCCAGCGCCCATAGACGCGTGGTGCCCGAGAGCGGGTAGCGGGCGTTGGGGTCATCCATCAACTGCGGGTCGAGGCCGGCCTCGACGCACAGCGCGTGGCTGTCCAGGCCCAGTGCATCGAGCTGTTTGCGCAGGGCGCGGGTCCAGCTGGCTAGGGTGGTCGGTTCAGTCATGACGATTGGCGCTTGCGGTCAACAGGTTGGCGTTTACGGCTACCACCCTGTGGAACCACGCCCGTCAGGATGAGCACATCGTTACTAGAGGATGTAAGCCATGCATGGCACTTGCGCAAGTCCCGACCGATTGAATGCACAACAACGAGCTGCCCATATTCGCCAAGTGGTGTTGGCCCGAGGCGATGAATTGCGCCGGCGTTATCCGATCCTTAGGCATCAGAACGCGCTGGGGGTGTGCATCCTGGCGTTCGCCCTGACCGGGATGATCGGATCGGCCCTGCTGTACCTCAACGGCCACCTGGACGGCTGGGCATGCCTGCTGCTCAACGCGTTTTTCGCGTCCCTGACCCATGAGCTGGAACATGACCTGATCCACAGCATGTACTTTCGCAAGCAGCGCCTGCCCCACAACCTGATGATGGGGTTGGTATGGCTGGCACGGCCGAGCACCATCAACCCGTGGATCCGTCGACACCTGCACCTCAATCACCACAAGGTCTCCGGCAGCGAAGCCGACATGGAAGAGCGGGCCATCACCAACGGAGAGCCCTGGGGGCTGGCGCGATTGCTGATGGTCGGCGACAACGTGATGTCAGCCTTCATCCGCCTGCTCCGGGCCAGGACATGGGCCCACAAACGCAGCATTCTCAAGCGCACGCTAAAGGTCTATTTCCCGCTGGCGCTGTTGCACTGGGGAGCCTGGTATGTGTTTCTCGGCTTTCACGCAGCCAACGGCATTGCCGGCCTGCTCGGCACCGCGATCGACTGGTCCGCCGACACCCTGGCGGTGATGCATGTCATCGACATCGCGGCGGTAGTGATCATCGGTCCGAACGTGTTGCGCACTTTTTGCCTGCATTTCATCAGCTCGAACATGCACTACTACGGCGACGTCGAGCCGGGCAATGTCATGCAGCAGACTCAGGTGCTCAATGCGTGGTGGCTGTGGCCGTTGCAGGCGTTCTGCTTCAACTTCGGCAGCAGTCACGGGATCCACCACTTCGTGGTGAAGGAGCCGTTCTACATCCGTCAATTGACGGTGCCGGTGGCCCACCGGGTGATGCGGGAGATGGGGGTGCGGTTCAATGACATTGGCACGTTCGGGCGGGCGAATCGGTTCGTGCGCCAGGAAGGTGTGGTGCGGGAGAAAGGGAAGGCCGTTCGGGTTTGAGGTGCACAATTTCAGGGATAAAAAACACCCTGTGGCGAGGGGATTTATCCCCGCTGGGCCGCGCAGCGGCCCCAAAAAGGTTGAATGCAATCAGGCCTGACACCACGTGGCGACAGTCAAAGGGCTGCTGCGCAGCCCAGCGGGGATAAATCCCCTCGCCACAGGGTGCCGTAGGTGATGAAGAATGAGTCAGAACTGGTAGCTCACAGTAGCCGCCACGTTGCGTTCTTCGCCCATGTAGCAATAACTCAGGCTGGCGCACGAGGCCACGTAGGTTTCGTTGGTCAGGTTGTTGGCATTCAGGCGCACGTCCACACCCTTCAAGCCGACCTTGCCCAGGTCATACCCCACCGAGGCGTCGAACAGCGTGTAGGAAGGCACCTTCATAGTGTTCTCCGCATCCGCCCAGCTGTAGCCGACATAGCGCACGCCGCCGCCCAGGCGCAGGCCATCCAGGGCGCCGCTGTCGAACTTGTAGTCGGCCCACACCGAAGCCATGTGGCGCGGGGCCTGGGTCGGTGAGTTGCCTTTGTTTTCGATGATGTCGGTCGGGGTGCTCAACGTGCTGACCATCGACTTCGAGTATTCGATATCGGTGAAGGTGTAGCTGCCCAACAGCTTGAGCTGCTCGGTCAACTGCAGGTGCGCTTCCAGTTCCAGGCCCTGGGAACGCACGGCCCCCACGGCACGGTAGAAGTTTTCCTGGGGCAGTTTGGTCGCCAGGTTTTCCTGATCGATGCGGAACAGCGACGCCGTGTACAAGTCATCCGTGCCCGGTGGCTGATACTTCAGGCCCAGCTCCCATTGCTTGCCATCGGTCGGCGGCAGCGGGTTGCCGGCGCTGTCGGCATAGGAGTTGGGATTGAACGACTCGGAGTAGCTGATGTACGGCGCCAGGCCGTTGTCGAACAGGTACAACGCTCCGGCGCGGCCGGTGAGCTTGGTGCGCTTGTCGTTGATTTCGGTGCCTTGCGGGCGACCCGATTCGGCGATGCGGTTTTCATCCGAGGTTTCGACCCAGTCCTGGCGCAGGCCAAGGGAGAAACGCCACTTGTCCATTTCGATCAGGTCTTGCAGGTAAACGCCGGTCTGCTCCAGACGCCGCAGATAGCTGGTAGGGCTGAAATAGGTGATGGCCGAGTTGCCATAGACCGGATCGAAGGCATTGATCGGCGCCAGGCTGCCGCTGGTCCAGTCGACCACGGTCTTGCGGCGCTGATAATCGACACCCGTCAGCACGGTGTGCTTCGTCGCGCCGGTGAAGAATTCGGCCTGCAACATGTTATCGACGATGAACGCGTGGAGCTTTTCTTCGGCACCGGTGTAGTAGCGGTTCAACTCGTTGCTGGTGGGCGTCGTCCAGCCGTAGGCATAGACCTGGTCGTTCTTGACCTCCGAATCCAGGTAACGGAAGTTCTGCCGGGCAGTGAAGACATCGTTGAAGCGGTGCTCGAACTGGTAGCCGAACGATTGCTGGTCACGCTCATAGCGATCGACGCCGGGTTCGCCTTCGAAGAAGTTTTCGGAAATCCGGCGGCCGTTGCGCTGGTGCAAGGTGCCGTCGGCGGGCATGCCACCATGGTAGCCCCCGTCGGGGTCGTGTTGCAGGTAGGCCTGGAGGGTCAGCGAGGTGTCTTCGGTGAAGTCGATGCTCACTGTGGGCGCGAGGGCGAAGCGTTTTTCCTTGTTGTGATCGAACTGGGTGTCGGAGGTGTCCGCCAAACCGATCAGGCGATAGGCGATGCGCTTGTCATCGTCTACCGGCCCGGTGAAGTCGAAACCCACGCCACGCTGGCCCTGGGTGCCAACCGTCGCCTGGACCTGGCGATAAGCCTCGTGCAGGGGTTTCTTGCTGGTGAGCGCCACCAGGCCGCCGGGAGAGCTGCGGCCATAGAGCACCGAGGACGGCCCCTTGAGGATATCGACCCGCTCCAGGAAGTACGGGTCGATCTGAATGGAGCTGTAGGTGCCGCTGTCGCCCATGGACTTGAGGCCGTCGAGGTAGATGTTATCCACCGAGCCATCGTTGAAGCCACGCATCGCCACGTAGTCGTAACGGTGGGTGGCGCCGTAGGGGTTGGTCAGCACGCCAGGGGTATAGCGCATGGCCTGGGACACGGTCTGTGCGCCTTGGTCGTCCATCTGTTCGCGAGTGACCACCGATACGCTTTGCGACGTTTCCCGCAACGCAGTACTGGTTTTGGTAGCGACCTGGCTGTGGGTGGCGTTGTAGCCTTCCATGCTGCCCAGGGCGTTACCCAGGGCAAACCCTTTGATATCGGTGGTTGGCAAGGCCAGTGTGCTGCCCTCGGCTTCGGTCTGCAGGACATAACTGTTGCCGTCCTGGCTGACGGCAACCAGCCCTGAGCCGCCGAGCAGATGGCTCAAGGCCTGGTCGGTCGAGTATTCGCCTTGCAGACCGGGGGACTGGACGCCACGGGTCTGCTCCGGGGTACTGGCCAGGGTAATACCTGCCTGGCGAGCGAATTGGTTCAACACGTCGCTGAGCGGTCCGGCCGGGATGTTGTAGCTCTGGCGGCTGGTGCTGACGCTGTCGGGGGCGGCGACCGCCAGTACCGGCGCGACGCCGGCACCCAGCGCCGTGGTCAGTAGCGCGGCGCGGATGGCCTGGCGCAGCAGTCGGGTTTGCGAGGAACCGCCGAAGGGGGTCTTGAGGTTTACGCGCTCGGTCATTTACAGGTTTCCGTTGGAGTCGCTGAAGGCAGAAAAGCGTTGATTACCTTCCTAGCCGGTCAGCCGCTCAAAACCCGCCAAAAAAAATCAGGCAGGACGTTCCACCGTGACCCACCAACGGGTCCGATAACGTATCTGCACCGGGAGTGTGCGCGGCAGCACGGCCAGCAGCTTGTCGGTATCCTGCAGGCGGAAGACGCCTGACAGCCGCAAGTCCGCAATCGAGGCGGCGCACTTGAGGTAACCCCGGCGGTAGCGCCCTACCTCGTTGAGAAAGTCTTCCAGGCGCATGTTGCGTGTGACGATCAACCCGTCCGCCCAGGCGCCGGCATCCATGTCCAGCGGCGGCGCAACGGTGGCCGTGGATGAAGTGATCAGGTAGCTCTGCCCTGCATTCACCTGGAAGGGATCCCCGTTGCTGTCAGCGTGCGAACGGATCAACACCCGGCCACTGCTGACGCTCAGGCGCGTGCAGTCGCTGTCCTGGCGGACGACGAAGCGGCCCTCGATGCCTTCGAACAGTCCCTGCCGGCTTCGTACCAGTAAGGGCCGCTCCGGATCTCGACCACAGGTGACCATGATTTCACCGCGTGCCAGGTTGATCAGGCGTTGGCGGGAGGTGTAGTCCAGATCGGCTGCGCTCTGAGTGTTGAGCTCCAGGCGCGTCCCATCCGGTAGCTGGAAACCCCGTCGCTCGCCAATGGTGGTGGCGAAATCGGCGCTCCACGGCTGCCAGCCCAGGTCCTTGCCCAGCCACGCGGCGGAGCCCAGCAGCGCCACCCCCGAGAGCAATTTCAGAGCCTGGCGGCGGTTGAGTCGCCGGGCGCTGTTTTCCAGGGTTTCGAGGGCAATGTGAGCGCCGGGCACGGCCCTCAGGTTCGAGGTCAGTTCGCTGTGCAGCGATTGCACCCGTTGCCAGGCCAGTTCGTGTTCAGGATGAGTGGCGCGCCAGGCCTCGCACTGTTGGTGCAGAGTGGGATGGGTGGCGTGGTTGCGCAGGCGCAGCACCCAGTTGATCGCCTGTTTGACCACTTGCTGCGAAGGGCCGCTACGACGGCCCATGGGTTCAGTTTTCATAACGCAACACGTAACAGTGATACAGCGCATCGGCGACGTAGCGTTCCACTGAACGCAACGAAACGCCCATTTGCTCGGCGATCTGCTTGTAGGTCAGGCCTTCACACTGGGCCAGCAGAAATGCCCTGCGCACTTTGGGCTTGAGGCCTTCGAGCATTCTGGCGATGGCTTCGAGCAGTTCCAGGATCAACGCCTGGGCTTCGGCGCCGGGGGTTTCGGCTTCCGGCAGATGGGCTATGGTTTCGAGGTAGGCGCGCTCGATTTCTTCCCGTCGCCAGTGGTCGATGACGAGGCCTTGGGCAATGGTGCGCAAAAAAGCTCTCGGGGCCTTGAGTTCCAGGCGTTCGGTGCGCTGCAGCAAGCGGACGAAGGTGTCCTGTGCCAGGTCCGCCGCATCAGCGGCATTGCCAAGCCGGTTGCGCAACCATGCATGAAGCCAGCCGTGATGACTGCTGTAGAGCGCCTGTACTGCAAACTCGGGAGATGACATGAACGCGACGCCCTGGGTGTCACAAATGATAATAGGTCGCATTGTCATCAGCGTTCAGGGAATTTGCAACCACCATTCGACTGTCATCCTTCCGTCGCCTGATGTTTGAAAGCCCTAATTTTTTTCGCGGGCTTGCCGACAGAGAATCATGCGTGCACCAAATTGGAGCGGGTTACCTCCCGCCCACGCTGTTACATGGAACGTTGCAACCCGGAATGCACCCCAACTCTTTGCATAAGAAGCCTCATCGATGAATCTCAAGTTCAGCCATAAGATCCTGCTGGCCGCCTCTGGTGTAGTGGTGCTGGCGTTCGCGCTTTTCACCCTCTACAACGATTATCTGCAGCGAAATACCATCGGCCGCAGCCTCGAATCTTCCATCGAGCAATCCGGCGAATTGACGGCCAGCAGCGTCCAGAACTGGATGAGTGGCCGGGTGCTGGTGCTGGAGAACCTCGCGCAGAACATTGCGCATCAGGGCGCCAATGCCGATCTGGCGGGGCTGGTGGACCAGCCGGCGCTGACCTCGAACTTCCAGTTCACCTATGTGGGCCAGGCCAACGGTGTCTTCACCCAGCGCCCTGACGCAAAAATGCCCGACGGCTACGACCCGCGTCAGCGTCCCTGGTACAAACAGGCCGTGAGCGCCGATAAAACGATGCTCACCCCGCCCTACTCGGCGGCAGTCGGTGGGCTGGTGGTGACCATTGCTCTGCCGGTGAAGAAAAACGGCGAACTGCTCGGCGTCGTGGGCGGAGACCTGAGCCTCGACACCCTGGTGAAAATCATCAACTCGGTGGATTTCGGCGGGATCGGCCACGCATTCCTGGTCAGCGGTGACGGTCAGGTGATCGTCAGCCCGGACAAGGACCAGGTGATGAAGAACCTCAAGGACATCTACCCTGGAACGCCGGTGCGCATCGAGAAAGGCATCCAGGAAGTCGAACTGAACGGGCAGGATCGCATCCTGTCGTTCACGCAGGTCGCGGGCCTGCCGAATGCGCAGTGGTACATCGGTCTGTCGATCGATGAAGACAAGGCCTATGCCCCGCTGAGCCAGTTCCGGACTTCGGCCCTGATCGCCATGTTCGTTGCGGTGGCGGCCATTGCGCTGCTGCTGAGTCTGTTGATCCAGGTGTTGATGCGTCCGTTGACCGCCATGGGCCGCGCCATGCAGGACATTGCCCAGGGGGAGGGTGATCTGACCCGGCGTCTGGTGGTGCACGGCAAGGACGAGTTCGCGGTGTTGGCGGGCTCGTTCAACCAGTTCGTCGAGCGGATCCACGCGTCGATTGCCGAAGTGTCTTCTGCTACCCGGCAAGTGCACGACCTGTCGCAGCGGGTGATGACCTCGTCCAACGCTTCGCTGGTGGGATCGGATGAGCAAAGCGCGCGGACCAACAGCGTGGCGGCGGCCATCAACCAATTGGGCGCTGCCACCCAGGAAATCGCTCGCAATGCCGCCGATGCTTCGCAACACGCCAGTGGCGCCAGCGAACAGGCCGACGATGGTCGTCAGGTGGTGGAAAAAACCATCCAGGCCATGACCGAACTGTCGCAGAAGATCAGCCTGTCTTGCACGCAGATCGAGACCCTGAACGCCAGCACCGACAACATCGGGCACATCCTGGATGTCATCAAGGGCATCTCCCAGCAAACCAACCTGCTGGCGCTGAACGCTGCCATCGAAGCGGCCCGTGCCGGTGAAGCCGGGCGTGGTTTTGCGGTGGTGGCCGATGAAGTGCGCAACCTGGCGCACCGTACCCAGGAGTCGGCGGAGGAGATCCACAAGATGATCACCTCGCTTCAGGTGGGCTCTCGCGAAGCGGTGACCACGATGAACGCCAGCCAGGCCTCCAGCGCCGAAACCGTGGACGTCGCCAACCAGGCCGGCCTGCGGCTGGTCAGCGTGACGCAGCGTATCGGTGAGATCGACGGCATGAACCAATCAGTCGCCGCGGCGACCGAAGAACAGACCGCCGTGGTGGAAACCCTCAACATGGACGTCAGCCACATCAACCTGTTGAACCAGCAAAGCGTCGCCAACCTCAATGAAACCCTCAAGGATTGCGATGCCTTGTCACAACAGGCCAATCGGCTGAAGCAGTTGGTGGACAGCTTCAAGATCTGATGCAGAAGACTGTCACCGGAAGGAAAATCTGTGGGAGCAAGGCTTGCCCGCGATGATATCGGTACGACCGACATCGCTGTAAGCCGTTCCACCGCCATCGCGAGCAAGCTCAGCTCCCACAAGGTACTAGCGATGGTTACTTGAGCATCGCCTTCACATTCCCCATCGCCTCATCGGCGAAACCTTGCAGGAAGTCCCTGAAGCCCGAGGGTGTGTGGGCGTCGGTGTGGTCGGCGATGATGGTCCAGGTGGCGCGGCAGCGGTTGTCCGCCAGTGGCTCGACGCGCATCGCCGCCCAGAGGTTGTCGATGCCCAGGGTGTTGTAGATCAGCGTCCAGGTCATGTGCATGGCCTGGTCGTCCCGGCTGTTGAGCTGTTCCACCACCAGGTTCTGCCCGTCGGTGAAGAACTTCTTGCGCAGGGACCTCACGCCGTCGCCAGTCATTTCGATGCGCGCCAGTGCCGGGATGAAGCGGTTGAATCCGCCAAAGTCGCCCACCAGCTCCCAGGCACGAGCAGCATCGGTCTGTATCTCCACCGAGGTTTCGACATGGCAGGCGTGGGGGTTCTTTATCAGGGTGTCGGGTTGAAATGCACTCATGGTATTGCTCCTTGCTTTGGGGTTGAGTTACTTCAGATGAAATCGATGGCCTTGAGGTAGTCGGCGCCGCGTCGCAGCAGGGCCGGTGACTTTTCCGGGTAGCGGGCGCCCATCTGCCGTACCCCGGTCCGGGCGTTGTCGTGGCGGATCATCGAGATGTCGCCGATGTCCTCCTCGAATCCGTTGAGGTAGAAACCCAGCACGCCAAACAGCGCGTTATCGGAGTCGACCCGGCCCAGCTGGCGCTGCCAGTCCGCCACACTCACCAGCGAGAACTCCCGCCCGCTGTCGCGAAACGACGCCACGTAATCGTCCCAGCTCAAAGGCTCGGGGTTGTGCAGGTTGAATACCGCCTGGTTCGGCTGGTAGCGGCTGGCATGAAAGGCGATGAAACGGGCCAGGAAATCCACGGGCATCAAGTCGAAATTGAGTGACAGGGCCGGCACCTGGCCCAGTTGGATCGAGCCCTTGAGCATCAGCATCAAACGGTTTTTGTGGGGCTGGCAGACCCCCGTCAGGCTGTTGAAACTGATGTTGCCGGGGCGAAACAGGTTGACCCGCACGCCCCGATCCCGGGCCCGTTGCAGGATCCGTTCACCGACCCATTTGGACAGGTTGTAGCCATTCTTGATGTAGATGGGCGGCGTCGGTGCGGCGGGCTGCTCCAGCACCTGGCCGTCATCACCCAAGGCGCTGGAGGCCGACAGGGTGGAGACGAAGTTGAAGATTTTCTTGCTGCGCCCTTCGCAAAGGCGCAGGCATTCGAAGATCGGCTCCACGTTGTCCCGCGCCAGCGACTCGTAGTCGAGGACGTGATTGACGTGGGCGGCGTTGTGCACCAGCGCGCCGAAGGTGCGGTCGATGCGGGTGTAGACGTCATCCGGCAGGCCCAACTGCGGCAGGGTGATGTCAGCGGCGTAGACGCTGACCCGGCTCAGGTCCAGATGAGTCAGGCGATTGTCCTGCAGGGCCTGGGAAAAGCGTTGTGCCGCGCTTTGCCCGGCGGACTCACGCACCAGGCAGGCGACTTCGGTGGCGCCCCAGGCCAGCAAGGCTTCGACGATGTGCACGCCGAGAAAACTGTTGGCGCCCGTCACCACCACCTTGTGCACATCACCGATCTGGCTGACGGGCAGCGGATCGATGTTGAGTTCGGCTTCGGCATCGATGAAAGCCTGTGGGCTGAGCACCGATACACCCGTTGTTTCGGGACCGTCGAGTAATTTCGCCAGGGTGATCAGCGTGGGCGCTTCGATGAAGCGATTGATCGACAGGCTGCGGCCGAAAGCCTGGTGGATGTTCAGCAGCATCTGCGACAGCAGGATCGAATGCCCGCCCAGGTTGAAGAAGCTTTCATCGACGGCGATGTCTTCGGCGGGCAGCTCCAGCAGCTCGGCCCACAGCTGCTGCAACTGCGCTTGCAGCGGGTTTTGTGGCTGTCGGTGCTGACTATCGGACTGGACCTGCACCGACAGGGCGAGCAAGGCCCGGCGATCGACCTTGCCGTTGCTGGTGTAGGGCAGGTTGGCTAGCTCGATGTAGGCGCCAGGATGCATGTAGGCGGGCAGCGTCCGTTGCACATGCTCGCGCAAGGCCTGGAGTGCGGCACCGGGCCGGTCTTCCTGTGGATGGACGAGGAACGCCAGGATCCTGCGACGTTCATCCACACCGACCGCGACCTGACGGAACAACTGGCTTTCCCGCAGGCAATGCTCGATTTCCTCCGGTTCGACCCGAAAGCCGCGGATCTTCACCTGGTTGTCGCGACGGCCGCACAGTTCGATACCGTGCTCGGTCCACTGGCCGATATCGCCGGTGCGATAAACCCGTAGCGTGCGCTCGCAGGGCAGCGACAGGTCGAGATAGCGGCTGGCGGTCAGCGTCGGGTCATTCAGGTAGCCCAGGCCGACGCCAGGCCCGGCGATATAGAGTTCGCCCGGTGTGCCCTCCGGGACCGGTTGCAGGTGTTCATCCAGGATCAGCACCCGACCGTTGGCAATGGGCACCCCCAGGTTGCGGTTGTTGTCGCCACCGGTGAATTGCCGCGTGGTGGCAAGCACGGTGGTTTCCGTCGGGCCGTAAATGTTGTGAAACCGGCAATGTGGCGCCAGGCGCTCGATCACAAACGGCTCGCAGACATCCCCGCCGGTGATCAGGTGCGTCAGGCCCAGCGGCTCCTCCAGGGGCATCACGCTCAGCAGCGCGGGCGGCAGGAAGGCATGGGTGACTTGTTGTGAGCGGATCAGCTCGACCAGTTGGCGCGGATCGCGACGTTGGTCTTCGCCGGGTACTACCAGCAGCGCTCCCTGGATGAAAGTCGGCAGGATATCCAGCAGCGACGCATCGAAGTTGATGGTGGAGAACTGCAACGCCCGGCTGTTGCGCTGCAACCCGACATGGTTGCCGTACCAGGCGCAGAAATGGCTGAGGTTACGATGACTGAGCAGCACACCCTTGGGCTGACCGGTGGTACCCGAGGTATAGATCGCCACCGCCGGCTCGTCGATGTCTACTGTGCGGCGGATCAGCGAGGCGGGGAAATCCGGCCTGGCGGAGGGCAGCCGGTGCACGTTCAGGGTGGGCACCGGGAGATCACCCAGGTCGGTGCTGCCGTCGTGCAGCAGCAGGTCGGCCTTGGCGTTCTCCAGGATGAAGCGTCGACGTTGCGCCGGGTGTTGCGGATCCAGTGGCAGGTACACGGCGCCACAGCCCAGCACCGCCAGGATGGCCGCGTACAACTGCGCCGATTTTGGCAGGCACAGCGCAATCACCGTTTGAGAGCTAGGCTGGTGAAGGGAAGGCTGGTGAGAGCGAGGCTTGTGGGAGCAAGGCTTGCCCGCGATGAACGATGGCTCGGTCTGGTTGGGTACCGCTGTGTCAGTATCGCGGGCAAGCCTTGCTCCCACAGGCCTTGTGTCAACAGAGGCATGCGCCAACCGTTCCAGCATGGCGCGCTGCAACTTCAGCGCTTCGCTGCGCAAGGTTTTGTAGTCGGTGAGCTTGCCGTCGGCCCACAGCGCCGGTGACAGGGCGTCATCGAGCATGTGCTGTTCGATGTCATGCATCACCGGGACTTCGGCGGCGGCCAGCAGCCAGGGCACGGAGGCTCGATTGAGCCGGTGTTCGAAAGCCAGTGGCTCCAGCGCATCGAGCCCATGTAAAGGCTGATCGACAACGTCGACATGAGGCGCCGGCCAGTGATCGAAGCAGGTTGCATCCCGGGATAGCTGACTGACCAGCCGAGCAGCGGTTTCGACCACTGTTGCCAGTGTATTCAGCCGCAAGGATTGACCGTTGCCGCAGCTTTGCATGGCAACAGTTTCCTGGCATAGCAGGCGCTGGGCCCCGTCGCGGAACACCACGACGGGTTGCGGCAGTGCCTCGCCGGGCACCGTGCGTAATGCCACACGCACTTGAAGACAGGATCGGGCTTCAATGGCGCACTGCACCGTGCCGTCGTCGATCAACAGGTCGACAGGTGATTGAGCATCCACGATCCCGTGACCGTGCATTTCAAGTTCTCGGGCCAATTCGGCCATGGCCTGGCTTGTGCCAGGCACTGCAATTTCGAGGCGTCTCATCGGGGGCTCCTCATGGGATCAGGTAGTCGGCCAGGGCATCACGCACGCAGGGGGAGGCGAGCATCGAACTGCTGCGGAAAAAGCGCGTGATGTTGCCCACCAGCGGGTGATAGCGATTGATGGGATAGGCCAGCGCGCTGGCTTCTTCGCGTAGCGACTGGCGCACCGATTCGTCGACGGGCAAGTGGGCGATCAGCTCGAAATCGAAGGCCTGCTGCAGATCGCTCGCCAGGTATTGAGCGATGAACCCGGGCATCAGGCGTGCAATCGCCTCGCGGTCTTCTTCGCTAGCGGTGCGCCAATACATCTGCACCAAACGCGTCCAGAACCCCGAGTGCCGGCCCTCGTCCAGTAAGTGATCGGCCATCAACCCTTTGATCGATGCCTTGACCGAGTCGTCCCGGGCGAAGGCGGCCACTTCGTTGGTCACGGTGTTCTCGGCAATGGCGATGCAGATCAATTCGACGGCGCTGAGCAAGTGTTCCGGCGCCTGGGCCAGCGTCGCGGGGATGGCCCGGCTGAGTTCGATCTGTGTCGGTAATGGGATCGGTGCGATGCCGGTCATGTCGATGGTCTGCTGCATGAAATCCATTGCCACCAGCGCGTGATAATCCTCGTCCACCACCACGGTCATCGCGTCGTAGCGGCAGGCGAACGGGAACTCGATGCCGAAGCGATTCTTGGCGATGCGCCGGGCGGTGTGGTCCACCAGCTCCGTCTCGAAGATCACCACGTCGTTGATGAACTTGTAGAGGCTTTGCACCAGCACAAAATCGCGCAGTTGTGGGCAATGGCTGAGAAAGGTCTGGCTGTGCACCAGGGGTTGACGGCTCATCGGGAAAATCAGCTTGTCGTCGTTCTCGACCCGACGCCGTGGCCGGGTGCGGATCGTGGCGCGGCTTTCCCAGGTGTCGGCGAAAGACTGGTATTGGATGGCGTTCATGGCATCACCTGCGCAACCGGCTGGCTCATGCTTTCGCGCAGGCCGTCCCACAGGGCCGTGCGGCTGTTCACGGCGGCGAGCGCGGAGGACAACACCTCGGCTTCGCGCTGCGGATCGCCATCGATCAGCCGGGCCAGCAGTTTCTCCGCCGCCGGGCCGTGATCTTCGGAATCCACTTCGATGTGCCGTTGCAGGTAGTAACGGAACGTCGGCGCCTGGTCCAGGCCGATGCCCCAGGCATCCAACATGCGCTGGAACATCTGCGGGATGACGCTCTCGCGGCCGTGCACGAACGCAGCCGCCACGCTGTGGGCCGGGGCGTGCAGGGCGGTGTGCAGAGTCTGGCGAACGAACCGCGCCGCCGCCGGTTCGACTTCGACGCTGTCCAGTGCTGTGTCGGGGCTGACACCTTCCTGCTGCAAGGTGATGAATTGTTCAATCGCCCGGGTATCCGCACCGACCTCGCGCATGGCGTCCAGGTACAGTTCGAAGTGACTGCAGTACCCCGCACCCGGACGGTCGTCCGATTCTTCTCCCAGGACGATCTCGTTGATCAGGCGAGCCGCCTGCGGATCGGCCGGCGGCAGCCAGGGCAGGTGGACGCAGGTCAATTCCCGCTGCAACCGTTTGGTCAGCGACATGAAATCCCACACGGCAAACACATGGCTTTCCATAAAACGGCGCAACAGATCAATTGACGTTATTTCGGAAAAAACCGGATGTTGCCCAAGTTCACGTTTTTTCAGAAAAAGTTGTTCTTTGGTTGGCTGCATTGGAACGTCCTCATCAATGATGTTTGACCAGTAGGCGGCTCGAGATTTAATCAAGGCGAGCGGGGGCCTGAACCGGAATCCATGAATAGCTAAAGTGTTTGCTTTACCATCTGTGCCGGGCTTGTGGGCCTTTGTTCATGGGCTTTTGGTAAAGAATGTGATCATCGATAAAAGCTCGACAGCGAAAAAACTAATACACGTAATAAGTGAGTCGCAAGAACTTTTTTTATTATTTTTATTTGTGGTTTTATTGGGCGCGAAGAGGCTGGTTAAAACTTTATATATAAGTTTTATTGGGTCGAAGTTGCTCCTTCCGATGGATTGTCATCAGAATCGAAAAGTTCGAGTGAATGCCTCACTCGGAGCACTTCAGGGAACAGGAAATAAGGAAGTTTGTGTATTAAGGGAGGGATATCGGTCGGACACTCGATCATCCCGCCGGTTGGGCGACGCTCCTTGCGTGGTGGCTTCGATTCGCCAGGCTGATGGCCGGACGCTGACTTCTTCAGGTCTGTTTCTTGAATCGACAAACGCAAGAGTGAGCCCAAATCGACGGCAGTGCCATTAGGCCGACACGACGATGCGTCGCGTCCACGGCCAAGCCCGCCGTGGAGGCGGGAAGGCCGGTAGGAAGGATGTGTAAGAAAGTGATACGCGGGTCGATAGGCGGGTCAGCCTGGAGACTGCTCCAGGTACCGGCGAATGGTCACGCAGGCTTTTTCCAGATGGCGCTCCAGCAGCGCCACTGCCTGATCGATATCTCTGGCCGCCGCTGCTTCGAGCAGCGCGCGATGATCGTCCTGGGTCAGCTTGCCCAGTCCCATGGAGGACAGGTGAAAGCGCAGGAAGCGCTCTTCTTCACTGAGTTCGCGCTCGATCAGGTCCAGCAGCTTGCTGTTGGGCGCCTTGTGGTAAAGCGACATGTGGAACAGCCGGTTGAGCCTGCCGATTTCACTGTGATCGGTCTGCGTTTCCAGCTGATCGATATAACGGGCGGCCTGGGCCAGGTCATCGTCATCCAGCAATGGAATCGACAGGCGCAGGGCAAATGCTTCCAGCACCGCGCGCAACGCATATGTTTCGATGGCGTTATTGGTGATCAACGGGGCCACCACGGCACCTTTGTGCTGGACCACGTTGAGCAGCGATTGGGCTTCGAGCTGACGCAACGCTTCTCGCACCGGCATGCGGCTCACGCCGAACAGGTCGGCCAGCTCCTGCTGGCGCAAGGCGGTGCCGCGAGGCAGGCGACCGTCGAGGATGGCCTCGCGCAGGGAAGCTTCGATGATCGACCGTGCCTGAGCCGCAGGGACGGGTTTGTTGACCTGGATAGTGCTTAACGGCTTGGGCTTCTGTGTCACGACAACGCACCCTGGCTGGTAGTAACGAAATTGGATCCAAGCCAACACTAGTTACAGTTTGTCATGCCGTCAAAATCTCACGGCTCCGGTTCCTGAACTAAAGTTTAGCGTGTCCGCAGTGATTCCATCCTGCCATTGTCTTTTCCCGGGCCAGGCTTCACCATCCAACGAATGACTCACGGCCCTTTCCGGACGTATTTCCCTTGGCTGCACTTTCTCCTGTCTTCAGGTCCTTGCGCTGGTTGTGTTCGGCATTGTTGCTGGCCGGCCTCATGCTGGGCGCTCTCAGGGCTGATTGGGACTTTGCGCAGATCAGCCGGCGGGCGCAGGCGTTGTACGGGCCGCTGGGCGAAGGGCAGCAGCGGATCGATGCCTGGCAGAAATTGCTGGCGACCCAGAAGCAAATTCCGGAACTGGAACAGCTCAAGGTGGTGAACCTGTTCTTCAACAAACAGGTGCGCTACGTGGAAGACATCGACCTGTGGCATGAGGTCGATTACTGGGAAACCCCGATTCAGGCCCTGTGGAAGGGCGCTGGCGACTGCGAGGACTACGCCATCGCCAAGTATTTCAGCCTGCGCCATCTCGGGGTGTCCAGTGACAAGCTGCGCATCACCTACGTCAAGGCGTTGCGGCAGAACCGTGCGCACATGGTGCTGACCTACTACGCCACCCCCGATGCCATGCCATTGGTGCTCGACAGCCTGATCGATGGCATCCAGCCGGCCAGCCAGCGAACCGACCTGCTGCCGGTCTACTCTTTCAACGCCGAAGGGCTCTGGCTGCCGGGCACCAAGGGCAACAAGAAAGTGAGTGATACCAAGCGCCTGTCCCGGTGGCAGGATGTATTGAAGAAAATGCAGGCCGAAGGTTTTCCGGTCGAGACTAACTAGGAGCGCGCGCTCAGATGTCCCTGTTCAAACAGCTGTTGATCGCTATCTGTCTGTTCCTGGTGGTTGCCTTCAGCGGCAGCTTCATGGTCAGCCTGGAGAGCTCGCGGGCCCAGTACGTCAACCAGTTGCGCTCCCACGCCCAGGACGCGGCCACGGCGCTGGCGCTGTCCCTGACGCCGAACATCGATGACCCGGCGATGGTGGAACTGATGGTCAGCTCGATTTTCGACAGCGGCTACTACGCCAGCATCCGCGTGGTCGATGTGGCCACCGACAAGACCCTCGTCGAGCGCACCGGCATTCCGGATGCCGGCAGCGTGCCGCAATGGTTCGTCAAGCTCATTGGCCTGGAGCCGGCCGGTGGCGACGCGATCGTCAGCCGTGGCTGGGAGCAGGCGGCGCGGGTCGAAGTGGTCAGCCATCCGATGTTTGCCCTGGCCAAGCTCTGGCAGAGTGCGCTGGGCAGCCTGAGCTGGCTGTTGCTGTGCGGCGCCATCAGTGCAGTGCTGGGGGCCTTGCTGCTGCGACGTCAGCTCAAGCCGCTGGATTATATGGTGCACCAGTCCCATGCCATCGCCCGCCGCGAATTCCTGAGCCTGCCGGAGCTGCCACGTACCCCCGAGCTGCGCCGTGTGGTGCAGGCCATGAATCAGATGGTCGAGAAGCTCAAGGCGCTGTTCGAGGAGCAGGCCGAGCGCAGTGAAAAACTGCGGGTCGAGTCCTACCAGGACACGCTCACGGGACTGGCCAACCGGCGTTACTTCGAAATGCAGCTCAACGCCCGGGTGAGCAGCTCCGAGCAGGCCAGTTCCGGTTATCTGTTGTTGCTGCGGGTCAAGGACCTGGCTGGTCTGAACCAGCGATTGGGCGGACAGCGTACCGACCAACTGCTTAAAGCGGTGGGCGAGCAATTGCTGCGCGAGAGCGCCCGCTACCCTGAAACCCAGAATCTGGTGACGCGCATCCGCGGTGGCGAATTCGCTGTGCTGGCCCCGGGACTGGTACGTGAGGAAGCCGTGCAGCTGGCGCAGAACCTCGAAGCCGCGCTGGCGAGTCTGCATGCCACCGGGGCGACCGACGTGGCGTCCGTGGCGTCCATCGGACTGGCGCCGTTTGTCCACGGCGACTCCCCACAAGCGGTGCTCCAGCTTGGCGACCAGGCGTTGGCTCAGGCCGAAAGCCAGGGCGAACCGGGTTGGGCTTGTCTGGAACACAGTGCATCGGTCAGCGTCGGCGACGATCATCATGCCTGGCACACATTGCTGGACGCGGCGTTGAACAATCAACGGTTCGAGCTGTACTTCCAACCGGTGGTGGCGGCCCAGGACACCCAGGTGGTCCTGCATTACAAGGTGCTTTCCCGGCTGTTGGACGAGCAGGGCCAGACCATCCCCGCCGGGCGTTTCCTGCCCTGGCTGGAGCGTTTTGGCTGGACCGCGCGGTTGGACCGCCTGATGCTCGAGCAGGTGCTCAAACAGATGGTCGAGCACGAACACGCCCTGGCGTTGAACCTGTCCTCAGCCACCCTGGCCGATGCCCAGGCATTGAATAAAATCTTCGAGATTCTGCGGTCCCATTCCAACCTTGGGCCGCGCCTGACCCTGGAGATCGGCGAAGAGCAATTGCCGGAGCAAGCGGTACTGGAGCAGCTGACCCGGCGCCTGCGCGAACTCGGTTTCTCCCTGAGCCTGCAACGTTTCGGTGGTCGATTCAGCATGATCGGCAACCTGTCGCGGTTGGGGCTGGCCTACCTGAAGATCGACGGCAGCTACATCCGCGCCATCGACCAGGAAAGCGACAAGCGCCTGTTCATCGAAGCCATCCAGCGCGCCGCCCACAGTATAGACCTGCCGCTGATTGCCGAGCGGGTAGAGACTGAGGGGGAACTGGCGGTGATCCGCGAAATGGGCTTGTTCGGGGTGCAGGGGCAGTTGATCGGGGAGCCCGGGCGCTGGGTTTAAGGCTTGGTGGCGGTGCTGCCGGTCAGTCGGTCATCGCGAGCAGGCTCGCTCCCACGTGGGTTCGGTGTGATCACGGTAGTTGTGACAGCACCCTCTTCTATGGGAGCGAGCCCGCTCGCGATGAGGCCAGCCCTGACGCAGATGAATCAGGCCTAGATCAACCCCTTCTCATCATCATCGATCAACCGGCTCAACCCACCCAATGCTTCCCGGGCCTGGCTGCGGTCCATCAGCTTGGCCTGGGCCGCCGCTGGCAGATCGGTGACACGGATGACACCTTTGGCGGTCAGGACCTGGATCAGGTCGTCGAGCACCCGGATCATCTCCAGGTCGCTCTGCTTGAGCTGCTTGAGGCTGTTTTCTACCGCCTGGTTGGCGAACCAGTCCTGGATCTCGTGGTTGTCGGCCGGCAGGGTTTCGGTGGCCTCGGCATAAGCGTTGGCTTCAACGCGCACCAGCAGGCCTTGCGCATCGCGTTGCACATAGAACATCGGGCATCCCTCATGTATGAAGCGGCATCATGCTGGGCAGCATAGGCCAACTGTGGGGGAAGTATGAACACTTATCCCATGGCGAGGGAGCCAGCTCCCCCGCCATGGTTCGGTGACAGCGTCAGCTGTTGTTGTGATCGACCTTGATGGTCGGGTCGCTACCGGCGATCAACGTGTTCAGATTGACGTTCGACCAGTTGTTGCCTTCGAGCTTGATCGTCACGTCCGGCGTGGCCGGTGCACCGTTGGCGGCATTGAACTGGCCGGTGGTGCTGACCTGCAATGACGACACACCGTCGACCGTGGTGATCTTCAGGAAGTGATCGATCGTGCTGCCGGTTTCACCCTGCAACAGATCCCGCAGGTCGATCCGGTCGCCATCGGCGGCCTTGAAGTCCTTGATCACGTCGGTGCCGGTATCGCCGGCTTTCCAGACAAACGTGTCGCCGCCCAGGCCACCGATCAAGGTGTCGTTGCCTTTGCCGCCGATCAGGATGTCGTTGCCGCTGCCACCGAGCAGGATGTCATTGCCCTTGCCACCGTCGAGCAAATCGTTACCGCCCTGGCCGAAGATAATGTCATTGCCGGCGCCGCCCAACAGGGTGTCGTTGCCGTCGTGGGCACCGGATACATCGAACGCGGTGTAGTGCTCGGTAATGTACTGGTGCACGTTACTGGTGGTGACTTTGCTGACGTCCACGCCGCTCTGTTGGGCCACGAACGCCTGGATGGCCTGGTAACCCTCACCGGTCACGCCGTTGAAGCTCACCAGGTCGCCAAACAGAATGTCGTTGCCGTCGGCGCCATTGACCGTGTCCGCACCCGGTAGGGTCGCTTCGGTATGACCGACGATCGAGTTGGCCAGGTCTTTGGGGTCGATGTTGGTCTGCGGCTTGCCATCGGAGTCGTACGGCTTGAGGTCGTTCAGGGTGACGTCCTTGTTCAGGCCGATAGCTTCCACGCCCGACACCGAACTCAACAGCGCGAAGGCGCTGAGGGAGTTGTTGCTGGTGGCCGAGTCGGTGCTGCTGCCGGTGCCGTCGCGGTACGACAGCTCATAGGTACCGTCGCCCTGAGCGTGCAGCGTGCCCAGGGATTCCTCGCTCCAGTAGCCGCCCCAGGATTTTTTCCAGGTCAGCAGCGATACGTTGCCGGACTCGTCGACTTGCACCCGGTGAGTGCTGTCCAGGTCGGCGCTGAACGTCTGGCCCAACTTGTAATTGGTCGTGGTGATCAGACTGTCGAGCTTCACGCCGTTATAGAGGTCGGGGTTCGTCTGCTCGCCGGCCTGGTAGAACGTCGGCTGGCCATCGGTGATGAAGTACGTCAGGTTCTTCGCACCGGTGTTGCTTGTCGCCTCGGTACTCTTGAACCAGTTGGCCGTGGTCTTGAACACGTCTTCGTAGTTGGTACCGCCGCCGGACACCATGGAGTCCAGGACGTTCTTGAGCAGGGTCAGTGCATTCGGGTCCTTGAGGTTGACCGAAACGGTTTTGTTCACCTGGCGATCGAAGTCCGCCAGGAAGATGTTCACCGTGCCCGAGTTGTTGCCCATGCTCTGCTTGAGGGTGTTGAACACCGAGGTCAGCGAGTTCTTGGCGGCCGTCAGAGACGACTCGCTCATGCTGCCGGAGCTGTCCACCATGAAGGCAATGTTGTAGTTGACGCCCGGTACCACGGTCAGCCCACCAATGTCCGCGACAATGACGTCGTTGCCGTCGGTGCCCGTGAAGTCGTCGCTGCCGGAGGTGGCGGTGGCGGCGTTGTAGACCGCCGGATGCACCGTCACCGGAATCTGCGCGGTGGTGACTGCCGATCCGCCAAGGGCTTCGGTGGAGGTCGACGTCACGGTCAGGTTGATCTGGCCGTTGTAGTAGGTCGGCGGTGTCAGGTTGAGGCTGCCCAGGTTCCAGCCCGTGACTGAGGCTTCACCATTGGCGCCTAC
Organism: Pseudomonas sp. AF32; assembly: GCF_022342325.2. Classification (NCBI taxonomy): domain Bacteria; kingdom Pseudomonadati; phylum Pseudomonadota; class Gammaproteobacteria; order Pseudomonadales; family Pseudomonadaceae; genus Pseudomonas; species Pseudomonas sp. AF32. Next base: position 59,729 of record NZ_RQJK02000009.1, read on the forward strand.
GGTCGCGGTGTGGCCCGCGCCGTCGCTCAATACGCTGCCTTCGGGCATGCCACCGATCTTCACGCTCAGGGTTTCGGAGCCGTCGGTATCGGTCAGGGCGGTGGTGATTTTCGACAGGTTTACGCTGCCACCTTCGGCGCCTTCGTTGAGCTTGAAGCCGTCGTAGTAGCCTTCGCCATTGGTGCCGTGCAGATCGGAAACGGTCACGCCGGCATTCACCAGGTCTGTCACGCCGGTGTACAGCGGTACGCCAGCGCTGCTCAGGTCGACGGGGGTGCTGCCGTTGACCGACAGGTTCACGTCATAGCTGCCTGGGCCGTTCTGGTTGTGGTGGTAGATGTCCAGGGTGTAATAGCCGCTGGTGGTCGGCGTGAACGAGCCGTTCAGCTTGCCGCCAGCGCCCCAGGTGGCCGATGCCACGTCCTTGCCGCCAATGGTGACCAGCAGGCTGTCATCGGCGGTCCCGCTGAAGGTATAGGTCTTGCCGGCTTCGAGGAAAATCAGGCCGGAGGTTTTCGAAGCCGTGCCAACGTTCACGTTGCTGTCGGACTGCACGTTGGTCACGGTGGTGCTGCTGTTCGGCGTGCCGGCAGCGTCGATCACCGACTTGAGCGTGCCGGACGGCGCGCCGCTGCCATCGGTGCCCAGGCCTGAGAGGTTGGTCCAGACTTCCTTGACCAGGCCGGTGGAGGTCACATTGTTGCCGGCCACGTTCAGCGTCGGCGCATCGGCCACGGGCGTGATGTCGATCTTCACGGTGCCGGTGCTGCCCAGCGCCTGGCCATCGGTTGGCTGGAACTGGATCTGTGCGTAGTCGGATTTCTGATCGCCCACGCCGCTCGGGTTGCCATTGGCACCGGATTCGTTGGCATCCGGCGTGAAGCGCAGTTTGCCGCCGTCGATGTCGGCCTTGGTGAAGGTCTGGTTGTTGGTCACGTCTTTCCAGGTCGTGCCGTCCAGGTACTGCAGCTTGCCGTCGCTGGGCAGGCCGGTGATTTTCACACCCAGGTTTGCACTGGCGCTGTCCACGTCGCTGACGCCGAAGTTCGACCAGCCGAGGACCAGCGAAGTGTCTTCGGTGCCGGTCACCGAACCACCGGTAGCCACCGGCGCGTCGTTGACGCCGACCACGTTTACGGTGGTGGTGGCGGTGTTGGAGTAGCTGGAGCCGTCGGTCACCGTCACGGTGATGATGCGCGGCACGGTGCTCGGATCATCGCTGTTGTTGATGAAGGTGATGTTCTTGATCTGCTGCATGTAGTCAGCCAGCGTCGCATTACCCGACAGCGTCAGGGTGACCGTGCCATTGGTGCTGTTGGCATTGATGCTGATGCCATTGACGCTGTTGCCCAGGTTCAGCGCATCGCCAGGCTGACGGTTGGTCAGCACGATGGTGGCGCCGGTCAGCATGGTGCTGTCCGGGTCGGTGATTTTCAGGTCGGTGTCGGCGATCGACACACCAGGGCCAGGGGTGCCTTCGGTGAAGGTCACCTGGTAATCGGCGCCGGTCTTGCCGCTGGAGTTGTTGGCGTCCAGGTCGAGCACCGGGGCCGCGTCGTTGTCGATGATCGAGGTGCTGACGCTGCCATTGGTGCCGCTGACGGCCAAGTGCTCGAAGTTGCCGCCGGTGGCCGAGTCGATCTTGACCACGAAGTTTTCCGTACCTTCGGTAATCTTGTCGTCCAGCGTCGCCACGTTGAAGGTGGCGCTGGTGGCGTTGGCCGGGATCTTCACGGTATAGACGCCAGTGAAGTCCGTGCCGTCGGCGGCAGTGCCGCTGTAGACAATCTTGACCGTCACCTCGGTCTGCGCCGGGTTCGTCAGGTTGACGGTATAGGTGGCGGTCTGGCCTTCGGTGACCGATGTGCTGCCGCTGATGCTGACGGTGGTGCTGTCGACGGTATCGGTAACGGTGGTAACCGCTGGGGCAGTGTTTGGCACCAGGTGCTCGAAGTTGCCGCCCGTAGCATTCTGGATCGTCGCCTGGACACTGCCGGCGTCTTTGTAGACGTCGTCCTTCGGCGCATCAACGGTGACGGTGCCGGTGGTTTTACCGGCATCAATGGTGATGACTGCGCCGTTGCTCAGGGTCACGGTCACTGGCGAACCGGCTGCGTTGGTCAGGGTCGCGGTGTAGGTGATCTGACCGCCCTCGGCAACCGAACCGGTGGCGCTCAGGCTCAGGCCGGTGGTGTCCTGGGTATCGGTGACGGTGGTGTCAGCCGTTTTGCCGTCAATGGCGAGATGCTCGTAATTACCGCCTTTCGCGTCGTCGATCTTGACGCTCAGGTTGTCGCCGCCCGCGAGGGCGTCGTTTGGCGCGGTGAAGTTTACGGTGCCGGAGCTTGCGCCCACCGGGATGGTGATGATCTGGCCGTTCGACAGGGTGACTACCAATGGAGCGCCGGTAACCGGTGCGTCCACCGAAGCGGTGTAGACGACGGTGCCGCCTTCAGCGACGTTCGACGTAGCGGTCAGGCTCACGGTCGAAGTATCGACGGTGTCGGTGACATCGGTGACAGCCGGTGTGGTGCTCGGCACCAAGTGCTCGAAGTTACCGCCCGTGGCGTTGTCGATGGTGACCTCGACTTTGCCGGCGTCTTTGTAGACGTCGTCCTTCGGTGCGTCGACAGTGACGGTGCCGGTGGTTTTACCGGCGTCGATGGTGATCACTGCGCCGTTGCTCAGGGTCACGGTCACTGGCGAACCGGCTGCGTTGGTCAGGGTCGCGGTGTAGGTGATCTGACCGCCCTCGGCAACCGAACCGGTGGCGTTCAGGCTCAGGCCGGTGGTGTCCTGGGTATCGGTGACGGTGGTGTCAGCCGTTTTGCCGTCAATGGCGAGATGCTCGTAATTACCGCCTTTCGCGTCGTCGATCTTGACGCTCAGGTTGTCGCCGCCCGCGAGGGCGTCGTTTGGCGCGGTGAAGTTTACGGTGCTGGAGCTTGCACCCACCGGGATGGTGATGGTCTGGCCGTTCGACAGGGTGACTACCAATGGAGCGCCGGTAACCGGTGCGTCCACCGAAGCGGTGTAGACGATGGTGCCGCCTTCAGCGACGTTCGACGTAGCGGTCAGGCTCACGGTCGAAGTATCGACGGTGTCGGTGACATCGGTGACAGCCGGTGTGGTGCTCGGCACCAAGTGCTCGAAGTTACCGCCCGTGGCGTTGTCGATGGTGACCTCGACTTTGCCGGCGTCTTTGTAGACGTCGTCCTTCGGTGCGTCGACAGTGACGGTGCCGGTGGTTTTACCGGCATCGATGGTGATCACTGCGCCATTGCTCAGGGTCACGGTCACTGGCGAACCGGCTGCGTTGGTCAGGGTCGCGGTGTAAACAATCGAGCCGCCTTCAGCGACGGTCTCGGTTGCCGACAGGGTCAGGCCGGTGGTGTCCGCCGAATCGGTGATTGTGGTGACCGCAGGCGTGGTGCTCGGCACCAGGTTTTCGAAGTTACCGCCGGTTGCGCCGGTGATGGTGGTGCTGACGGTGCTGCCGTTGTTGTAGACGTCATTGGCCGGCGTATCGACGGCGACGGAGCCCGTGGTCTGCCCAGCAGCAATGGTGATGACCGCGCCATTGCTCAAGGTGACGGTGACCGGTGTTTGCGCTGGGTTGGTCAGCGTAGCCGTATAGGTGATCTGACCGCCTTCGGTGATGGTCTCGCTGGCGCTGAGCGTCAGGCCAGTAGTGTCCGCCGAGTCGGTGATCGTGGTGACCGCAGGCGTAGTGCTCGGCACCAGGTTTTCGAAGTTACCACCGGTCGCGCCGGTGATGGTGGTGCTGACGGTGCTGCCGTTGTTGTAGACGTCATTGGCCGGGGTGTCGACCGCGACAGTGCCCGTGGTTTGGCCGGCCGCGATGGTGATGACCGCGCCGTTGCTCAACGTCACGGTAACCGGTGTTTGCGCCGGGTTAGTCAGCGTAGCCGTATAGGTGATCTGACCGCCTTCAGTCACTTCGGTGGAAGCAGACAGGGTCAGGCCAGTGATATCCGCCGAATCGGTGATCGTCGTGACCGCAGGCGTGGTGCTCGGTACCAGGTTTTCGAAGTTACCGCCGGTTGCACCAGTGATCGTGGTGCTGACGGTGCTGCCGTTGTTGTAGACGTCGTTCGCAGGAGTGTCGACGGCGACGGAGCCTGTGGTTTGCCCGGCCGCGATGGTGATGACCGCGCCGTTGCTCAAGGTGACGGTAACCGGTGTTTGCGCTGGATTGGTCAGCGTGGCGGTGTAGGTGATCTGACCGCCTTCAGTCACTTCATTAGAGGCAGACAGGGTCAGGCCGGTGGTGTCCGCCGAATCGGTAATGGTGGTGACCGCAGGCGTAGTGCTCGGCACCAGGTTTTCGAAGTTACCGCCGGTTGCACCGGTGATCGTGGTGCTGACGGTGCTGCCGTTGTTGTAAACGTCATTGGCCGGAGTGTCGACGGCGACGGAACCCGTAGTTTGCCCGGCCGCAATGGTGATGACGGCGCCGTTGCTCAAGGTGACGGTTACTGGCGTCTGGGCTGGATTGGTCAGCGTAGCGGTGTAGGTGATCTGACCGCCTTCGGTGATGGTTTCGCTGGCGCTGAGCGTCAGGCCAGTAGTGTCCGCCGAGTCGGTGATTGTGGTGACCGCAGGTGTAGTGCTTGGTACCAGATTCTCGAAATTACCACCGGTTGCGCCAGTGATCGTGGTGCTGACGGTACTGCCGTTGTTGTAGACATCGTTGGCCGGGGTATCGACGGCCACAGTGCCCGTAGTTTGGCCGGCCGCGATAGTGATGACGGCGCCGTTGCTCAAGGTGACGGTCACTGGCGTCTGCGCTGGGTTGGTCAGCGTAGCGGTGTAAGTAATCTGGCCGCCTTCGGTGATGGTTTCGCTGGCGCTGAGCGTCAGGCCGGTGGTGTCAGTCGAATCGGTGATTGTGGTGACCGCAGGTGTGGTGCTTGGTACCAGATTTTCGAAATTACCGCCGGTTGCGCCGGTGATGGTGGTGCTGACGGTGCTGCCGTTGTTGTAGACGTCGTTCGCTGGGGTATCGACGGCGACAGTGCCGGTGGTTTGCCCAGCCGCGATGGTGATGACCGCGCCATTGCTCAAGGTGACGGTGACCGGTGTTTGCGCTGGATTGGTCAGCGTGGCGGTGTAGGTGATCTGACCGCCTTCGGTGATGGTTTCGCTGGCGCTGAGCGTCAGGCCGGTGGTGTCAGCCGAATCGGTAATGGTGGTGACCGCAGGCGTAGTGCTCGGCACCAGGTTTTCGAAGTTACCGCCGGTTGCGCCGGTGATCGTGGTGCTGACGGTGCTGCCGTTGTTGTAGACGTTGTTCGCTGGGGTATCGACGGCGACAGTGCCCGTAGTTTGCCCAGCCGCGATAGTGATAACCGCGCCGTTGCTCAAGGTGACGGTCACTGGCGTCTGCGCCGGGTTGGTCAGCGTAGCGGTGTAGGTGATCTGACCGCCTTCTGTCACTTCATTAGAGGCAGACAGGGTCAGGCCGGTGGTGTCCGCCGAATCGGTGATCGTGGTGACCGCAGGTGTGGTGCTCGGCACCAGGTTTTCGAAATTACCACCGGTCGCCCCAGTGATCGTGGTGCTGACGGTGCTGCCGTTGTTGTAGACGTCATTGGCTGGGGTATCGACCGCGACAGTGCCCGTAGTTTGGCCGGCTGCGATGGTGATGACCGCACCATTGCTCAAGGTCACGGTGACTGGCGTCTGCGCTGGGTTGGTCAGCGTAGCGGTGTAGGTGATCTGACCGCCCTCTGTCACTTCATTGGACGCAGACAGGGTCAAGCCAGTGGTGTCCGCCGAATCGGTAATTGTGGTGACCGCAGGTGTAGTGCTTGGTACCAGGTTTTCGAAGTTACCGCCGGTTGCACCAGTGATGGTGGTGCTGACGGTGCTGCCGTTGTTGTAAACGTCATTGGCCGGAGTGTCGACGGCGACGGAACCCGTAGTTTGCCCAGCCGCGATGGTGATGACCGCACCATTGCTCAAGGTCACGGTCACCGGTGTTTGCGCTGGGTTGGTCAGCGTAGCGGTGTAGGTGATCTGACCGCCCTCTGTCACTTCAGTGGAAGCAGACAGGGTCAGGCCGGTGGTGTCCGCCGAATCGGTGATCGTGGTGACCGCAGGCGTGGTGCTTGGTACCAGGTTTTCGAAGTTACCGCCGGTTGCGCCGGTGATGGTGGTGCTGACGGTGCTGCCGTTGTTGTAGACGTCGTTGGCCGGGGTGTCGACCGCGACAGTGCCAGTAGTTTGGCCGGCCGCGATGGTGATGACCGCGCCATTGCTCAAGGTGACGGTGACCGGTGTTTGCGCTGGATTGGTCAGCGTGGCGGTGTAGGTGATCTGACCGCCTTCTGTCACTTCATTAGAGGCAGACAGGGTCAGGCCGGTGGTGTCAGCCGAATCGGTAATTGTGGTGACCGCAGGCGTAGTGCTCGGCACCAGGTTTTCGAAGTTACCACCGGTTGCGCCGGTGATCGTGGTGCTGACGGTGCTGCCGTTGTTGTAAACGTCATTGGCCGGAGTGTCGACGGCGACGGACCCCGTAGTTTGCCCAGCAGCGATGGTAATGACCGAGCCATTGCTCAAGGTCACGGTGACTGGCGTCTGCGCTGGATTGGTCAGCGTGGCGGTGTAAGTGATCTGGCCACCTTCGGTAACCGTATTGCCTGCGGTCAACGTGACGGTGGTGGTGTCGACCGTATCGGTGATCTGGGTCACCGCCGGTGCGGTAGGCAGGGTCACGGCAATGCCACTGCCGCCGGTGGTGCCGGTAACGGTTACGCTGATCTGGCTTGGATCGTTGTAGACGGTGTTGTTCGGTGCCAGTGGGACGTTGACGCTGCCGGTGGTTTGTCCGGCGGGAATCACGATCACCGAGCCATTGGACAGCGTCACGGTCAGGTCGGTCAGCGGCGCTTGGGTCACGGTCGCGGTGTAAACCAGCACGCCGCCGGCTTCGGTCAGGGTCGGCGTGGCGCTCAGGGTCATCGTCGCATTGACCACGGCGTTGGCGGTCGTGTCGGCGGTGGTATCGCCACCCAAGGTGTTGTCATCGGCAGCGGCAGCCGCCGCGAGACCTTCCGTCGGGAAACCGACAGTCGGATCGACGCTTCCAGCCGTGGCATCCAGCACTACAACGCTGTGGCCGCCCCCGGCGGTCCCGCCTGCGCTCGCTTCGCCAGCGCCGGCGGCGGTCGCTTCGAGGGCTGTCGTCGGGTCGACGCCCGCCGCGATGGCCTGCTGCAATTCTTCTACGGACGGCGCGGCCTGGGCAGTGGCCTGCGCAAGATCGGTCGAGGAGTCGGGGGCGTTGGCGCTCCACTGGGTGTCGCGACCCAGGTCCAGGGTGCGGCCATCGGCCAGGTCCAATGTGACGGAGCCGGCAGGGCCGGTGTCCAACTGGTCGCCCGTGTACAGGCGGTCGCCTTCAATGAGTACGCGCCGGATGCCCTCGGGGGAAACGGCGAAAACCTGACCAACAATGCTTTTGACGACGGCAATAACACTGCTCATTGAAGACTCTCCGGGTACAACGTTCAGTAAACTTCCATGGACCCGGTAGCCAAGTACGGCAGCGGTCTGGACGTTCTTTGTTTCGCTAATAGGGGTTAATTTGACGCCAGCAAATCGTCAATATTTTGGCTGTTTCTTCCAGCTATTTTGTTTCTGCCAAACTATTGACCTTATGCCGGCCATCCTAAACAATCAGCAGCGTAATGTCACATTGATATTTAAGCGGCGACCCGTTCTTTCGGTGCATGATTCAGCCCCTGTTTCGAACTTTCCGACATACGGTCATCCCGGTTGCCATCATCTGATGCAGCGCCACGTTTCGCTGTGATCCACGACAAAGTTTTCAGGAAGAAAAAACACCATGCGTTCGCATTTGTTCATGGCTTTACCCTTCGCCCTCGCCGCCAGTTTCGTACAAGCACAAACCTTGCCGCAGGCCATGCAACAGGCACTCGATGTCCATCCTGAAATCCAGGCCGGCGTGAACAGCCGATTGGCAGCCGACTATCAATTGAAGGCAGCCAAGGGCGGCTACCTGCCTAGAGTGGACCTTGCAGCCGGATATGGCCGGGAAGGTACCGACAGCGTCACCACCCGCTCAGGCAGCAATAACCATTGGGAAACCCTGAACCGCAGCGAGTCGAGCCTGCGCCTGACACAGATGGTTTTTGACGGTTTTGCGACGTCCAGCGAAGTGGGGCGTCAACAAGCCACCGTCAATGCCCGTGCCTATTCGCTGCTGGACGCTTCCGAGCGTACCGGGCTGACCGTGGCCCAGGTCTACCTGGATGTGCTGACCCGTCGTGAATTCGTGCGTCTGGCCGAAGAAAACCTCAAGAGCCACGAGCGTATCTTCGACCAGATCAAGCTGCGCACCGAGCGTGGCGTGGGCAATCGCGCCGACCATGACCAGGCCGAAGCACGCGTAGCCCAGGCACGCAACAACCTGATCACCGAGCAAACCAACCTGGCCGACGCCGAGACCAACTACCTCAGCGCCGTGGGCCAACTGCCCGACCAACTGGAGCGTCCCGCCGATTCCATGGCGCTGTTGCCGGCCAACCTGAACGAAGCCCGTGCGCAAATGTTGGAGAACAGCCCGGTGTTGCGTTCGGCCGAGGCGGATATCGCCGCCGCAGAGCAGCAATATGAAGCCGCCAAGTCGAGCTTCTACCCTCGCTTCGACGCCGAACTGGGCCGCACTGCCGACAACGACCTGGACGGCCAGAACGGCCACAACAACGAATGGCAAGCCATGCTGCGCATGCGTTTCAACCTGTATGCCGGCGGCAGCAACAAGGCGGACCTGGAGTCCAAGTCCTACCTGTCCAACCAGGCCCTGGACATCCGCAACAATGCCCTGCGCCAACTGAATGAAGAACTCGGCCTGGCCTGGAACGCCTTGAACAACGCCAACGCCCAGATACCGATTGCCCAGCAGTATGTGGACCGCAGCGCCAGCGTGCGCAACGCTTACCAGAAGCAGTTCAGTCTTGGCGAGCGGACCCTGCTCGATCTGCTCGACAGCGAAAACGAGCTGTTCAGCGCTTCCCGTCGCCTGGCGGAAATCAAGAACGTGCAGCTGTTCACCCAATACCGGATCAAGGCAACCATGGGCCAGTTGCTCAAAAGCCAGGGGGTAGTCGCGCCGTTGGCATCCGTTGTGCAGACTGACGTGAAACCCAAGGTCCAGTTGCCTGGGATGAATTGAGTCATCCATCCAGTTTGATCAGTAAAGAGTGCAGAGCGTGGAATCAGAAGTCAGTCGAGTCGAACTAGTCCATGACCCGCGCACGCTGCACGACGACCCGTTGCTGGACGGGTTGCTGGCGCTCTGCATGCTGCATCAGAAGCCTGCCAGCGCGGCGATGCTCACCACCGGCCTGCCGCTGCCCAAGCAGCGGCTGAGCGTCGAATTATTGTCGCGCGCGGCGGCCCGGGCTGGTTTGCAGGGGCGGGTATTGCAACGCCGGCTCGAGCAGATTCCGGCCATCGCGATGCCTGCGCTTTTGCTCCTCAAGGAAGGCCGCAGCGCCGTGCTGCTGGGCTGGACTGAGGATGAACGAGCGCGGTTGCTGCTCAGCGAAAGCGACGGCGGCGAAGTGACGGTCAGCCGTGAGCTGCTGGCGGATGACTACAGCGGCAAGGTTTTCTTCGCTCAGCCGCAACATAAATTTGACGTGAACCACGGCACGCTCATTCCCCGGGCGCGCTCCTGGTTCCGTGACACCCTCAAGCGCTCCCGCTGGCTGTACGCCGATGCCATCGCCGCCAGCCTGCTCATCAACATCATCGCCATGGCCGCGCCGCTGTTCGTGATGAACGTCTACGACCGCGTGGTGCCGAACCAGGCCGAGGCGACCCTGTGGGTGCTGGCCATCGGCATCACCGGCGCCTACGTGTTCGACCTGATTCTGAAAATGTTGCGCAGCCTGTGCCTGGATCTGGCCGGCAAGAAAACCGACCTGATCATTTCGGCGACGCTGTTCGAGCGGATTGTCGGCATGGCCATGAAATACCGACCGGCGCGGGTCGGCAGCTTTGCGCAGAACATCCATGAATTCCAGAGCCTGCGGGATTTCCTCGCGTCGCTGACCCTCACCAGCCTGATCGACCTGCCGTTCACCCTGTTGATCCTGATGGTCATTGCGATCATCGGCGGACACCTGGTGTGGATTCCGGTCGTGGCGTTCCCGCTGGCCCTGTTGATCGGCTACGCCTTGCAGAAGCCCCTGGTGGCAACCATGGAGCGGACCATGGCCCTGGGCGCCGAGCGTCAGTCCAGCCTGATCGAGACCCTGGCCGGTCTGGATGCGGTAAAGGTCAACAACGCCGAGAGCGAGCGCCAGTATCAGTGGGAGCAGACCATCGGCACCCTCAGCCGCCTCGAACTGCGGGTGAAGATGCTGTCCGGGCTGGCGATGAACATCACGTTGCTGATCCAGCAGTTGGCCGGTGTGGTCATGATCGTCTTCGGCGTCTACCTGATCATCGCCGGTAACCTGAGCATGGGTGGGCTGGTGGCCTGCTACATGCTCAGCGGCCGCGCCCTCAGCCCATTGGCTTCGCTGTCGGGCTTGCTGACCCGCTACCAGCAGGCGCGGGTGACCATGACTTCCGTCGACCAGATGATGGAGCTGCCTCAGGAGCGCAATTTCGACGAGCGTCCGTTGAGCCGCAACGTCCTGCAGGGCGCCATCGAATGCCGCCAGTTGAGTTTCACCTACCCGAACCAGCAGAACGCCGCGCTGAAGAACATCAACCTGGTGATCAAGCCCGGCGAGAAGATCGGCATTATCGGCCGCAGCGGCTCGGGCAAGAGCTCGCTGGCCAAGTTGCTCGTGGGCCTTTACCAGCCGGACGACGGCGCCCTGCTGGTGGACGGCGTGGATATCCGCCAGATCGATGTCAGCGAGTTGCGCTACAACGTCGGCTATGTGCCCCAGGATATCCAGCTGCTGGCCGGTACCCTGCGGGACAACCTGACCTCCGGTGCCCGTTACGTCGAGGATGAGCTGGTGCTCCAGGCGGCGGAGTTGGCGGGTGTGCATGAATTCGCACGCCTGCATCCGCAGGGCTATGAACTGCAAGTGGGTGAGCGCGGACAGAATCTGTCTGGCGGCCAGCGTCAGAACGTCGCCCTGGCTCGTGCGCTGTTGCTCAACCCACCCATCCTGTTGCTGGATGAACCCACCAGCGCCATGGACAACACGGGCGAAGAGCGTTTGAAGCAGCGCCTGGCTGCCGTGGTGGAAAACAAGACGGTGCTGCTGGTGACGCACCGGGCATCCCTGCTGTCGCTGGTGGACCGTCTCCTGGTGGTCGACCGTGGGCAGATCCTGGCCGACGGCCCGAAAGCTGCCGTGATGGAAGCGTTGAAGAAGGGGCAGATCAGTGTTGCTTAAGTCGGGTTTCAAGGGGGCCGTAGGCCGTTACTTCAAAGGCTCCGACTCGCTGCACGGCCAGCCGCTGCCCGAGGTGAACAAAGCCTTGATCGAGGATGCTCCCCGCGTGGTGCGTTTGACGATCTGGGGCATCATCGGGTTCTTCGTGTTCATGGTGCTGTGGGCCAACTTCGCAGTGGTCGACGAAGTGACCAAGGGCGACGGCAAGGCGATTCCCTCGTCCAAGATCCAGAAGATCCAGAACCTGGAAGGCGGTATCGTCGCCGAGCTGTTCGTCAAGGAAGGGCAGATCGTCGAGGCCGGTGCGCCGTTGATTCGCCTGGACGACACGCGGTTTGTCTCCAACGTCGGGGAAACCGAGGCCGATCGCCTGTCCATGCTGTTGCGGGTCGAGCGCCTGAGCGCCGAGGTCGAGGACCGGCCACTGAATTTCCCGGCCGATGTGCTCAAGGCCGTGCCGGGCCAGGCGGCCAGCGAAGAGTCGCTGTACATCAGTCGTCGCCAGCAACTGCACGATGAAATCGGCGGATTGCAGGAACAGTTGGTCCAGCGCCAGCAGGAGCTGCGCGAGTTCGTTTCCAAACAGGCGCAATACCGTTCCGGCCTGGCGTTGCAACGCCAGGAAATCAACATGTCCGAACCGCTGGTGGCCCAGGGCGCGGTTTCGCCGGTGGAAGTGCTGCGACTCAAGCGCGCTGAAGTCGAAACCCGTGGGCAACTGGACGCCACGACGCTGGCGATCCCCCGTGCCGAATCGGCGATCAAGGAAGTGCAACGCAAGATCGACGAAACCCGCGGTAAATTCCGCAGCGAAGCCCTGACCCAGCTCAACGAGGCGCGCACCGACCTGAACAAGGCCCAGGCTACCGGCAAGGCCCTCGAAGATCGGGTGAGCCGTACACTGGTCACCTCGCCGGTGCGGGGTATCGTCAACAAGATGCTGGTGAACACCATCGGCGGGGTGATCCAGCCCGGCAGCGACCTGGTGGAAATCGTGCCGCTGGACGACACGATTCTGGTGGAAGCGAAAATCCGCCCGCAGGACATCGCCTTCCTGCACCCCGGCCAGGACGCCACGGTGAAATTCACCGCGTATGACTACACCATCTACGGTGGGCTGAAGGCCAAGCTGGAACAGATCGGTGCCGACACCATCACCGACGAAGACAAGAAAACCACCTATTACATCATCAAGCTGCGCACCGAGCGTAGCCACTTGGGCACCGATGAAAAACCGCTGCTGATCATTCCGGGCATGGTGGCCTCGGTGGACATCATCACCGGCAAGAAAACCGTGCTCAGCTACTTGCTCAAGCCAATCATCAAGGCTCGGGCCGAGGCGTTGCATGAGCGGTAAGGCTGCGCCTCATCCTGTGTGTGGGAGCGGGTTCAGTATGATCAGGCTGAAAATCATATGGTTATTCCTCATCGGTATTTAATTTAATTTTCTTATATCGATAAAGTCATTCCCCTGCGTACCTGCCGACCAATCGGCGCGCCGCACGACACAAACCAACACGGTCCAGCCGTGAGTTTTTGATCGAGGCGCGCCAGTGCGGCGTGTCGTGCGTGGAGTGATGTATGCCAGCCGTCTCTTATTCTCCAGATCCCAGCGCCGCCAATATCGCGCCGCAATCCTTCGACATCCGTCCGTTCAACGGCGCCGTGGGCGCCGAGATCGTCGGCCTGGACCTGTCCCGGCCAGTCAACGACCAGGATTTCGCCCGCATCCATCGCGCCCATCTGGACCACCATGTGCTGGTGTTCCGGGACCAGCGCATCACCCCCGAACAACATATCGCCTTCAGCCGCCGCTTTGGCGAGTTGCAGATTCATGTGCTCAAGCAATTCCTGCTGGCCGGGCATCCGGAAATCCTCATCGTTTCGAACATCATCGAGAACGGTCAATCCATCGGCTTGGGCGATGCCGGCAAGTTCTGGCATTCCGATCTCTCCTACAAGCCACTGCCCAGCCTGGGTTCGATGCTGCATGCCCAGGAACTGCCGAGCGAAGGCGGTGACACGTTGTTCGCCGACATGCACAAAGCCTGGGATGGCCTGCCCGAGGCGCTGCGCAAAGCGGTCGAAGGTCGATTGGCGGCACATTCCTATACGGCGCGCTACAGCGAAAGCAAATTCGAAGGCAACTGGCGACCGACGCTGACCCCGGAGCAGTTGGCCCAGGTCGCTGAGGTCGTGCACCCGATCGTGCGCACCCATCCGGAAACCGGGCGCAAGGCGTTGTTCGTCAGTGAAGGCTTCACCACCCGCATCCTCGGTCTGCCGGAGGACGAGAGCCAGGCGCTGCTGGCCGAGTTGTATGCCCATAGCGAGCTTCCCCAGAACATTTATCGCCACCAATGGCAGCCTCACGATCTGGTGTTCTGGGACAACCGCTCGCTGATTCACCTGGCCGCCGGTTGCCCGAGTCATCTGCGCCGCAAGCTGTACCGCACCACCATCCAGGGCGACGCCCCTTTCTGATCGGCTGCGCCTCGCGCAAAGAACCCGGAGAATCATCATGTCCAAACGCATTGCCTTTGCACCATTGGCTGCCGCCATCGGCCTGGGATTCAGCCTGCTGGCCGGCAGCCTCGTTGCCCCCGCCAGCGCCCACGCCGAAGGCGAGATTCGCATCGCCGAGCAGTTCGGGATCGTTTACCTGCTGCTCAATGTCGTGCGCGACCAGCAGTTGATCGAGAAACATGGCAAACAGGAAGGGATCGACATCAAGGTCGACTGGACCCAGTTGTCCGGCGGTGCGGCGGTCAACGACGCGCTGCTCTCGGGGTCCATCGACATTGCCGGGGCTGGGGTCGGGCCGTTGCTGACGATCTGGGATCGCACCCGTGGCAAGCAGAACGTCAAGGGAGTGGCTTCCCTGGGTAACTTCCCCTACTACCTGTTGAGCAACAACCCCAAGGTCAAGACCATCGCCGATTTCACCGAGCAGGACCGTATCGCGGTGCCGGCGGTAGGCGTTTCGGTGCAGTCGCGCTTCCTGCAATACGCCGCCGCGAAGCAATGGGGCGACAAGGAATTCAACCGCCTGGACAAGTACACCCTCGCCGTTCCTCACCCGGACGCCACGGCCGCCTTGATTGCCGGTGGCACGGAGTTGACCGGTCACTTCTCCAACCCGCCGTTCCAGGACCAGGCCCTGCAAAACCCGAGCGTCCATGTGGTACTCAATTCCTATGATGTGCTGGGGCCGAATTCGCCCACGGTGCTGTTCGCCACCGAAAAATTCCGCAACGAAAACCCGAAAACCTACAAGGCGTTCGTCGGGGCGCTGACCGAAGCGGCCGAGATCGCCCAGAAGGACAAGGGCGCGGCGGTGGATACTTACCTGCGAGTGACCAAGGCCAAGATCGACCGGGCCACTTTGCTGAAGATCGTCGACAATCCGCAGATCGAATTCACCGTCACGCCGAAAAACACCTACCCGCTGGCCGAATTCCTGTACCGCGTCGGCGCGATCAAGAACAAGCCGGCAACCTGGGAAGACTATTTCTTCCAGGACGCCAAGCCGTTGCAGGGGAGCTGATCGCCATGAACGCGACAGTGCAAGGCCACGCGGCCAGCAGCTTCGCCAGCGTCGATACGGCGCTGTTGTCGGTGGATAACGTCAGCCTGGAATACCGCACTCCACAGCGTGTGGTGCGGGCCACTCACCAGGTGAGTTTCGAGGTCGATCCGGCGGACCGTTTCGTGTTGCTCGGTCCATCCGGTTGCGGCAAGTCCACCTTGCTCAAGGCCGTTGGCGGTTTTATCAGCCCTTGCGAGGGTGAGATTCGCCTGCAAGGGCAAACCGTCAACGCACCGGGGCCAGACCGGGTCGTGGTGTTCCAGGAGTTCGACCAGCTACCGCCCTGGAAAACCGTCAAGCAGAACGTGATGTTCGCGCTGCTGGCTTCCCGCACCCTCAAGCGTCAGGAAGCCGAGGAACGTGCGCTGCACTATCTGGACAAGGTCGGTCTGGCGGCGTTTGCCGATGCTTACCCGCACACCTTGTCCGGGGGCATGAAGGCCCGAGTCGCGATTGCCCGGGCATTGGCGATGCAACCGAAAATCCTGCTGATGGACGAACCCTTCGCCGCCCTCGATGCCCTGACCCGGCGCAAGATGCAGGAAGAATTGCTGCTGCTATGGGAGGAGGTGCGCTTCACGCTGTTGTTCGTCACCCATTCCATCGAAGAGGCATTGGTGGTGGGCAATCGCATCCTCTTGCTGTCACCCCATCCCGGACGTGTGCGGGCGGAAGTCCACAGCCATCAATACGGTTTGCACAGCCTCGGAGGCGAGGCGTTCCAGCACACGGCACGGCGCATCCATGGGCTGCTGTTCGATGACGGCCAGACGGCGCAAACCGAGCCTGAGCTGGATTTCACCGACATTCGTATCGCGTACTAAGGGAGCTTTTCATGAGTCAGTTATCGCCCGCGCGCGAAGAATACGAAGTCGACCTGCAACCCCTGGCCCACGTGCCGCTGGAGCGGGCACTGCCCCTGAGGCAGCGCCTCTGGCAACAAGGCTGGCTGCGCAAAAGCCTGATCCTGTTACTGCTGGCGCTCTTGTGGGAAGCGGTGGCGCGTTATCAGAACAACGACCTGCTGCTGCCGGGGTTCCTGCAAACGACCACTGCGTTGTACGACGGTTTGCTCAGCGGTGAATTACTGGGCAAGGTCTGGCTTTCCCTGGTGGTGCTGCTCAAGGGTTATCTGCTGGGGATTGTTCTGGCGTTCGGCCTGACCACGCTTGCCGTGTCGACGCAGTTGGGCCGCGACCTGCTCAGCACCCTGACCTCGATGTTCAATCCGTTGCCGGCCATTGCCCTGTTGCCACTGGCATTGCTGTGGTTTGGCCTGGGGCAGAACAGCCTGATTTTCGTGCTGGTGCATTCGGTGCTGTGGGCGCTGGCGTTGAACATGTATGCGGGCTTTCTCGGCGTCTCCGACACGCTGCGCATGGCCGGGCGCAATTATGGGCTCAGGGGCCTGCGCTTCGTGTCGTTTATCCTGATCCCGGCGGCGCTGCCGTCGATACTCGCCGGTTTGAAGATTGGCTGGGCCTTTGCCTGGCGCACGTTGATCGCCGCCGAACTGGTGTTCGGCGCGACCAGTGGCAAGGGTGGCCTGGGCTGGTACATCTTCCAGAACCGCAACGAGCTGTACACCGACAAGGTGTTCGCCGGGTTGGCGGTGGTGATTTTGATCGGGTTGCTGGTGGAGAACCTGGTGTTCGACAGTTTGGAGCGGGTGACGGTGAAGCGGTGGGGGATGCAGCGGTGATCCAGTCGGGGTTTACGGTTGTCAGGGCGGACGCCTTCGCGAGCAAGCCCGCTCCCACATTCGATAGGCGTTGGTCTCGATATTCAGTTCGACGCAGGTCCGGTGTGGGAGCGGGCTTGCTCGCGAAGGCGATCTTCAATCCACCGCAGGAACATCAGCCCGACGCTTGAGCCTCAAGCCGATCCATCGCCCGTTCCACCAGCAAATGCCCGCCATCGGCCATTCGACTGATCGCCAGGATCACGCTGCGGCGCGTGCCGTCGACATCGTCGGCCAGGTCGGCGGCGATGGCGCTGATGGAGCGCAAGTCTTCGGAGGCATTGGCCAGCAGGGTTTCGAGGTCGATGTCCGGGGCGACCATGAAGAGGTGGGATTTGTCCGCGGCTTTTTCATTGGCGGGCTTGGGGTTGAGGTAGTAATCGATGGCGCGCTCGGCGGCCTCGTCGAGTTTTTTGGCTTTCGCGGATTTGTCGGAGACGTTGCCAGGGCTTTCTGGTGGATTCGGAGTTACTTTGAACATGAGACATTTCCTAAACAGTCAGTGGAAACCGTCACCGTTCGCTTGCACGCGAATAGGGGTGGCGGCCGTACGCAGGTGTGCAAGACCGGGCCTGTTTAGGACACCCAGCAGATCCAGGGATCTCCTGCGCGCAGCCGCCATAAAGCCAGTGGGCAGCAGAGGGCCCCTGATCAATGTAGCGTCGCAACCTAAACAGTTTGTTCGGACTTGCACGTCCGTGTCACCGTTTTTTCAGTGACAAGCCCAGACTAGCGGTGGGCCCGAAGCCGGACAAGTTCACCAAAACCGCTACAACTTGAAGGAAATCTCCTAGGACGCTGCTGACCGCAATTAGCCCGGTAAAACCGCTTCCTTTTCCATTAGACTTGCAGCCCTCAAGCACGTCTCCAGGACACGGAATGCCAACCCCTCCCAACCCCCTGCGCAAAGCCCTGGTCGTTTGGCTCTATGTCGCCGCCCTGATGCATCTGCTCGTTGGTGTCACGTTGAGCTGGGCAGGCCAGTCGGGATTGCTCGATGCGGGATTGCTCGATGGTTATCTGCAAACCCTCGAACAGGTTTTCTGGGGCGTCGATGGGGCACCCGCAGCCGCCCGTGCGCAACAGGTCTGGTGGCTGGCCTTGTTCGGGGCCACGTTGCAAAGTTATGCGCTGTACATGCTGGCCCTCGTGCATATCGGTCACCGGCTGAGGCGTGCCATGCCGTGGGGCTGGTTGATCGCCGGCCTCGTGCTCTGGGCGCCCCAGGACATGCTGATCTCGGCGCAGATGCGGGTCTGGTCGCATCTGGCCTTCGACGCCTTCGCCCTGTTGACGTTGCTGCCCCCGCTGTTCTGGCTCTATTGCCATGATCGTCGCCACTCCCCTGATAACGCCTTGAGTCCATCGAACCATGCCTGAGATTTCTCTTCTCGACTGGGCCATTACCCTGTTGATTGCCCAAGCCACCCTGGGTGCCCTGGACACCCTGTATCACCATGAACTCACCGTCGCGCTGCCTTATCGCCACAGTGCCCGTCTGGAGCTGTCGATCCATGCGCTGCGTTCGTGCTTCTACGGGATCCTCTTCCTGGGCATCGCGCACCTGGCGTTCCAGGGCACCTGGGCCATTGTGATTGCGTTGTTGTTCGCGCTGGAGATCGGCCTGACGCTGTGGGATTTCGTGGTGGAGGATCGCAGCCGCAAACTGCCGGCCATCGAGCGGATCATGCACACAGTGCTGGCGGTCAACGGCGGGGCCTTCTTCGCGTTGTACGGGGTGCAACTGGCGCAGTGGGCGAGTTTGCCGACCGGCCTGGGTTCGATCGACCTGGGCTGGCGCGGTTGGCTGCTGACGCTGTTCGCCATCGGCGTCAGCGCATCGGGCATTCGCGACGGGTTGGCGGCGCTGCGCATGCAACGCAAAGGCATGCCGGCCAATCCGTTTGCCGGTGGTGCCTATAAACGCGTGCTGGTGACGGGTGGGACCGGGTTCATCGGTGAAGCCTTGGTCAACCAGATGCTGGACGCCGGGCATACCGTCAGCGTGCTGGCCCGCGATCCGTTGAGAGCGGCCTACCTGTTCGACGGTCGCGCCCGTTGCCTGCGTTCGCTGAGCAAGCTGGGCCACAACGAAACCTTCGATATCGTGATCAACCTGGCAGGCGCGCCGGTGGCCGGCCCGCGCTGGAGTCCAAAGCGCCAGGCCCAACTGCTGGCCAGCCGGGTCAACACCACCGAAGCGCTGATGACCTGGTTGAAGAACGCTCGGAACAAGCCGGCATTGTGGATCCAGGCCTCGGCCATCGGCTTCTACGGCGTGCGTGACGGCAGCGAAAGCCTGGATGAGAATGCCACCCGGGGCGAGGGCTTCATGGCCGAACTGTGCGCGCGTTGGGAAGCCTCGGCGCTGCCGGCCACTGAGCTGGGCGTACGTCAGGTGGTGATGCGCCTGGGCGTGGTGTTCGGTCCGGGCGGCGCACTGTTGCCGTTGCTGATTCCGTTTCGCTTGGGGTTCGGCGGGCGGATGGGCGATGGCCGGCAGATCATGAGCTGGGTGCACCGCGACGATGTGATTGCCGTCATCGCACGGGCCTTCGACGACGACAACCTCAGTGGAACCTACAATCTCGTGGCACCGGAGACCGTCAGCCAGGCCGTGTTCGCCGAGCGCGTCGGCAAGGTCCTCAAGCGCCCGGTGTGGTTCCACATTCCTGCCGCGCCGGTACGCGCCCTGGCGGGCGAGATGGCCCAGTTGTTTTTCGATGGCCAGCGGGTGGTGCCGAACCGTCTGATCGAGGCCGGCTATGTGTTCCGTTATCCGGCGCTCGACGCTGCCCTGCGCGACCTGGCCTGAGGAGCGTCCATGAGCAAGCCGCTGATGTACCTTTTGGCCGGCAATGGCAGCGCTGCCGATTGGTGGGACGACGTGTTGCCGCACTTCGAAGACCACGAAGTAGTGCCGCTGGAGCTGCCCGGCTTCGGCAATCATCCGGACGCACCCTGCGAAGATCTCGCCGCCTACGCTCAGGCGCTGCTGGCGATGACGGTCAAGGGCAGTGCGATCGTCGCAGTCGGGGTGAGCGCGTTGCTGGTGCTGCATGCCTTGCAACGTCGACCGGGGCACTTTTGCCGCAGTGTGTTGCTGGCGCCGGTGGGCGCCTTCCTGTGGCAGCGACGGCTGCCGGCATTGATGTCGCCGCTGCCGGTTCGCAAGAGCATTCATTGGTTGCTGGCGAACTCGCCGACGCTGTTTGCCCACAAGTTTTCCAACCGGACCTGGACGCCTGAGCAATACCGGCGCATGGGCGCCGGCTATGCCCGCTGTCGCGCCTTCGTGCCGCTTTGGGATCTGCTGCGTGCCGATACCGCGTTGCCGTTGCTGGAATGGATCACTGATCCGGTCGAGCTGGTCTGGGGTGATCAGGACAACCTGCTGGGCATCGAGCAGGCGGCCGCCTGGTCCGCCATTCTCGCCCGGGCCGACCTGACCATCCGCCTGAAACCCGGCTGGGGTCACTACCCCTGGATCGACGCGCCGGCCGAGTTCGCCGCGTGGCTGAAGTCGGGCGAGCGTGGGTTCGTCGCTCATACCAAAGGTGGTCGCTTGCAGCTGGCCGCATTGGCCGGACAGGCGGTGCCCCCTGCGCTGACGCTCGACAAGGCTGACGATCCGCGCCTGCCGGCGTTTCTCGACAGTCAACCGGACGCGAGCTGGGCGGTGCGCTCTTCCAGTTATGGCGAGGATCAGGCCGACGCGGCGAATGCCGGCTTGAGCACCACGTTCCTGCGAGAACCGACTGGCAACGTGCCGGCGCGCATCGCCGAGTTGACGGCGGCGGGTGTCGAGGAAGTGGTGGTGCAGCGCTTCATCACACCGGTGCTGTCCGGGATCGCTTTTGTGCGTCACGTGTCAGTGGAGTTGGAGTGGGTCGAAGGCCATCTCGAGTCCTTGGCCGATGGTCAGGTGACTCCGGAACGCGCGATCATTTCCCGCCTTGGCGATTCCTGGAGCAGCGGTATCTTCAGGCCGCTCCATGGCCTGACTGCCGACGTGCTGTGGCGATTTCTGCAAGGTGTGTTGCGGGTTTTCCACTACGTGCCGGGCGACGTCGAATGGGCCTGGGACGGTACCCGGCTCTGGTTGTTGCAGTACCGGCCGATCAGCGATTACGGCTGGCGTCGACACCTGACCGCCGCCAACATCGCCGAAATCCTGCCGCCGCAACCCAGCGTGTTGGTGGAATACGCCCAGCGGCGGGCGGCGGCGAGCATTCCGGCGGTCATGGCCCGTTGGGACCGCCGGGTGTTGCAAGACAACGAACCCTTCACGGCGGTGTTCGGCGGGGCTTCGTACATCAACAATGACCTGTTCCTTGCCCGACTGGCAGACTGGGGCATCAGCGCCAGCAGCTACGCGGGCGAGGTCGGCGGCGCCACGCCGCATTTGCCTTGGCGAGCGCTGCGCCTGATTCGTTCGCTGCCGTTATTCCTGCGCATGCAACGCGTTGCGCGCAGGCATCTGTCGACGCTCGAAAAAGGCTTGCGACGTTTCGACCGGGAGCTGGCTGAGTTGATCGGGCAGGGCTCTGACGGACAACAATTGGCCGACTGGTTCACCCGGTTCTACGTGTTCGTAGTGCAGGGCAACCTGTGCATCGCCACTGCGCTGGCGAGCAGTGGCGGTGACGGGTTGGGGCGGCCTCCGACCGCTTACGACAACCTGGAAGCCGCTCCCCATCGCCTGCCCTGGGAAACCGACCCGGCGACGCCGCGCCCGGCGCCGACCGAACTGCCTTTGCAGGCTTTTCCGCGTTGGCCCCTGGCGGTTCGCCTCGCCCATTGCGCCGGGCTGCCGGGTCTGCGCGGTTACTATCTGCAAGTGCGCGAATGGTATCGCGACAACCTGATGCGAATGTTCTTTCGCTTGCATCACGCCATGCCGATGGACGACCGTGCCCATTGGTTCGCCCCGCACCCGGACATCCGCACGCGTGAAGGCAGCTTCTGGCAGGACGGTCGCGAGGGCACCGAACAGGCCAGTGGGTTCCTGATCTATCCGGGTCAGGCCCAAGGCATTCTCGGTGACGACATTCTTTTGGAAGACACCCTCGACCCCGGTCGTCATGCCCATTATCAGCAAGCTCGGGCGGTGATTGCGCGTATGGGCGGACGCCTGTCCCACGGCTCGACCTTGCTGCGTGAGTTGCGCAAGCCTTCGGCGGTATTGCCTCAGGTGAACGTGGGCTGGCTGGGACGGGAAGTGGTGTATCGCGATGGTGAACTGACGCTGGTGGAGTAGACGTGCTCGAAATTTGATCTGCTAGGATTGCGCCTGGATCAATGCTGATTGAATACGAGTGCTTGCCATGCAACTCCCGGACATGAACCTGTTGGTCGCCCTCGACGCCCTGCTCGATGAGGGCAGCGTGGTCGGTGCCGCGCGGAGGATGAACCTCAGCCCCGCCGCCATGAGCCGCACCCTGACGCGAATCCGCGAGGCCATCGGCGACCCGATCCTGGTGCGCGCCGGTCGCGGGCTGGTGCCCACGCCCAAGGCGTTGGCCTTGCGCGAGCAGGTGCGCGACGTAGTGGAACAGGCAGCGCTGGTGTTTCGCTCGGCCGATGCCGTGGACCTGAGCACTTTGCGGCGACGCTTCAGCATTCGCGCCAACGATTTTTTTGTCGGCGTGTATGGCGGCAAGCTGTTCGACACCCTGGAGCGCCAGGCCCCCCATTGCGAGTTGCGTTATGTTCCGGAGGGCGACGGTGACGACGAGGCGTTGCGCGAGGGTCGTATCGACCTGAACATCAGCAACACCCGGCCGGTGATGCCGGAGGTGAAGGTGCAGAACCTGTTTTCCACGCATTTCGTTGGCCTGGTGCGCGAAGACCATCCATTGCTCGACGGCGAAATCACGGCCGAGCGGTTCGCCGGTTTTTCCCATATCAGCATGTCCCGGCGTGGTATCGCCCGCGGTCCCATAGACACTGCGCTCAATGCCCTGGGCCTGGAGCGGCGGGTGGCGGTCATTGCGCCGAGTTTCCATGCGGCGATGTTCGCCTTGCCCGACTCGGATTTGATCCTGCCGGTGCCCAAGGAAGCCTTGCTGAGCGTCAAGCGCCTGGGGTTGCGCCTGCGTTCGTTTACCCTGCCGATCCCGCTGCCAACGCTGATGCTGACCCAGGCCTGGCACCCGCGCTACGACAACGACCCCGCCCACCGCTGGCTCCGGGAAACCCTCAAGGCCTGTTGCGAGGAGACCTGGCTGGCGGCGCAGCCTGAATCAAACGCAGCCCAGTGAATCCTGTGGGAGCGGGCTTGCTCGCGAATGCGGTGTGTCAGATAACAACAATGGCGTCTGACACACCGCATTCGCGAGCAAGCCCGCTCCCACAGGGGGATTCATTGCTGCGCGGAACGCATTTATAAGCTGCCAATAAGTCACTTTTTGTCAGTCCTCCCGCTTTTTAAACTGCTCCGGTATTTCCTCCGGAGTTTTCCAATCCATGACCTCCCTCACGACCACGGCACTCCCCGCGGCAACCGCCGCGCCGTCGGCGTTCGGTCCGAGAATCGTCATCGGCTTGATAGGTGTGTTGCTGGCGGTGCTCGTTTCGGGGTTGAACGAGATGGTGACCAAGGTCGCCCTGGCGGATATTCGTGGCGCTATGGCCATCGGGTATGACGAAGGCACTTGGTTGGTAGCGTGTTATACCGCTACTTCGGTGGCTGCCATGGCCTTCGCGCCCTGGTGCTCGGTGACCTTTTCGCTGCGCCGCTTCACGCTGTGGGCCATCGGCTTGTTCGCCCTCTTGGGCGTGCTGTGTCCGTTGGCGCCGAATGACCAAAGCCTGCTGCTGATGCGGACCTTGCAAGGGTTGGCCGGCGGCGCGTTGCCGCCGATGCTGATGACCGTCGCCCTGCGTTTCTTGCCGCCCGGCGTAAAACTCTATGGCCTGGCCGGTTATGCCCTGACCGCCACGTTCGGCCCTGGCCTGGGTACGCCCCTGGCAGGCTTGTGGACTGAATACGTCGGTTGGCAATGGACCTTCTGGCAAATCATCGTGCCCTGCCTGATCGCCATGGCTGCAGTGGCTTACGGCCTGCCCCAGGACCCGCTGCGCCTGGAACGCCTCAAACAGTTCAACTGGCGTGGCCTGCTGCTGGGTTTCCCGGCGATCTGCATGCTGGTAATCGGCGTGCTGCAAGGCAACCGGCTGGATTGGTTCGAGTCGAGCCTGATCTGTGCCTTACTGGGTGGCGGCGTGGTGCTGCTGGTGCTGTTCATGATCAACGAATGGTCGCAGCCGGTGCCTTTCTTCAACTTGCAGATGTTAGGCATACGCAACCTGACGTTTGCACTGGTGACGCTGGCCGGTGTGTTGGTGGTACTGCTGGCGGTGATCATCATTCCGTCCAGTTACCTGGCCCAGGTCCAGGGCTATCGACCGGTGCAGACCGCGCCGGTGATGCTGCTGATGGCTTTGCCGCAGGTGATTGCACTGCCGCTGGTGGCGGCGTTGTGCAACCTGCGTTGGGTCGATTGTCGCTGGGTGCTGGGGATCGGCCTGGGCATGCTGGCATTGTCTTGCATCGGCAGTTCGCAGTTGACCTCGGCGTGGATTCGCGATGATTTCTACGGTTGGCAACTGCTGCAGATCTTTGGCCAGCCAATGGCGGTGCTGCCGTTGCTGATGCTTTCCACCGGCAGCATCTCGCCGATGGACGGCCCGTTCGCTTCGGCCTGGTTCAACACGGTTAAGGGTCTTGCCGCCGTGATCGCTACCGGTGTGCTGGATGCGCTGACCACATCGCGCCTGCATTTCCACTCCACGATGCTGGTGGACAGCGTCGGTAACTCGCCGTTGGTCGACTCCGACTCCGCCGCGCTCGCCCACCGCCTCCACGAGCAGGCCGTGGTGCTGACGTCCTCCGATCTTTACCTGTGCATGGCAGGCGTTGCGCTCGTCCTGATCCTGCTCATTTTCTGGCTGCCGACGCGGATCTACCCGCCTGGCGCGCCACGTTGAATCCGGGAGCTCCCATGAAGACTCAAGTGAAAAAACCTGTTGTGCTCGCCGTTGCCGCGGTGATCGCGCTCGGTGCGTTGGTTTACCTGCTGGCCCCTGGTAAACGTGTGCAGCAGAGCACCAATGATGCGTTCGTTTCAGCCGACTTCACCCTGGTGGTACCGCGTGTGGCGGGTTTCATCAAGGAGGTGCTGGTGGAGGATCACCAGCAGGTGAAGGCCGGGCAATTGCTCGCGCTGATCGACGACCGAGACCTGCGCGCCGCGGCCCAGGCCGCCGATGCCCAGACCCTGGTGGCGCGTGCCCAGCTGGAAAACGCCCGGGCAACCCTGGAGCGCCAGGCTTCGGTGATCGCCCAGGCCCAGGCCACGGTGGTCGCCGCCAAGGCGGAGATGGCTTTTGCCGAGCATGAGCGCAATCGCTATCAGCACCTGGCTGGCGTGGGTGCCGGGACGGTGCAGAACGCCCAGCAAGCCCAGACCCGGATCGACCAGGCCACTGCGCGGCTGGCCAACGCCACGGCGGTGTTGGCCGCCGAACGTAAGCAAGTGGAGATCCTGACGGCCCAGCGTGACGCTGCCGAAGGCGGATTGAAGAAGGCTCAGGCCGCGCTGGAAATCGCCAGTTACGAACTGTCGTACACCCGCATCGTCGCGCCCCAGGATGGCATGGTCGGCGAGCGGGCGGTGCGGGTCGGCGCCTACGTGACGCCGGGCAGCAAGTTGCTGGCGGTGGTGCCGTTGGCCCAGGCCTATGTGGTCGGCAATTTCCAGGAAACCCAACTCACCGACGTGCAACCGGGCCAGCGGGTGGATGTACGCGTCGACACGTTCGGCGGTGAAACGCTGCACGGTCGCGTGCAGAGCATCGCCCCGGCGACGGGCGTGACCTTCGCCTCGGTCAAGCCGGACAACGCCACGGGCAACTTCACCAAGGTCGTGCAGCGCATACCGGTGAAGATTGTCCTGGATCCGGGCCAGCCCTTGGCCGAGCGGTTGCGGGTGGGGATGTCGGTGGAGGCGCGGATCGACACGGGCATCAGGGGGGGCGGTAGTGAGGTGACGCAGCGATGAGCACTTGCGTTGATCCGACTGACGCTTTCGCGAGCAAGCCCGCTCCCACAGGGGATCTGGACTTGGCTCGGGACTTCCTGCGTGACGCAGGGCGTGTGTGGGAGCGGGCTTGCTCGCGAAGAGGCCAGTGGCCTTGCCTCGCTATCGGCGCCTTGCTCATGACCACCCTGTCAGCCTGCACCCTCGGCCCGGACTTCCAGCGGCCCGAGCCGCTGCAAGTGACCCGATGGTCCAAGCCCGCCAACGCGGCCGCCAGCCAGGTGATCCCCGCCGACATGAGCGACCGCTGGTGGGAGGTTTTCAATGATCCGACCTTGACCGCCCTGACCCGTCGCGCCGTGGCCGATAATCTCGACCTGAAGCTCGCCGGCAGCCGCCTGCAACAAAGCCGTGCCGCTCGGCAGGTCATCACCTCGGCGCAGTATCCGAACAGCACTGCCACCGGTGGTTATGGCCGCAAGCGCAACAGCGGCGAGGGGCTGAATGACCCTTCTGGGAACAGTGGGGACGCGGCTTACAACTTGTGGGAGGCAGGCATTTCCGCGTCGTGGGAACTGGACATGTGGGGACGGGTGCGGCGCGAAGCCGAAGCCGCGGATGCCAATCTGGAAGTCGCCCGCAACGACCGTCGCGGTGTGCTGGTGGCGGTGCTCGCCGAAACCGCCCAGGACTATCTGCAACTGCGCGGTGTACAAAGCACCCGTGCCGTCACCGAGCAGAACCTGGACGTGGCGCGTCACAGTCTGAAGCTTACGCAACTGCGTCTGGCCGATGGTGTCGCCACGGACCTGGACGTGGCCGAAGCGGCTGCGCAGGTTGCGGCCATCGAAGCCCGATTGCCGGCTTTGCAACAGCGCCAGTCGCAGCTGATCAACGCGCTGAGCTTGTTGCTGGGCCAGCCACCGCAGGCGTTGCAAACCGAACTGTCAGGTGATGCTCCCGTCCCACAGGCCCCTCGACAGGTCGCCATCGGCCTACCGTCACAATTGGCCGAGCGCCGACCGGACATTCGTCAGGCCGAGGCCCGGCTGCACGCCGCCACCGCCAGCATCGGCGTGGCCAAGGGGGATTTTTACCCGCGCATCACCTTGTCGGGTAACGTCGGCTCCCAGGCCTTGCAGCTCGGTAATTTTGGTTCTTGGGGTTCGCGGACGTTCGGTATCGGCCCGCAGTTCAGCCTGCCGCTGTTCGATGGCGGGCGTCTGCGGGGGGTACTGCACCTGCGCGAGGCCCAGCAACAGGAAGCGGCGATTGCCTATCGGCAGACCGTGCTCAAGGCGTGGCATGAAATCGACGATCAATTGAGCGCCTACAACGCGAGCCAACTGCGCCGCGACAGCCTCGCCGAAGCCGTGCGCCAGAACCAGATCGCCTTGCGCACCGCACAGCAGCAATACGTGGAAGGTGTGGTGGACTTCGTCACCGTCCTCACCGTGCAGAGCGCTTTACTGGCAACCCAGGAGCAACTGGTCGAAAGCTCTACCGGCGTGTCGTTGGCCATGGTCGGGTTGTACAAGGCGTTGGGTGGCGGTTGGGCGTCGGTGTATCCGGTGGCGGCAGTGGCTACCAATAATCCGGCTTGATGGCAGGGGCCTTGTGGGTGGGGACTCGATTTGGGAACTGGTGGGATTGCAGTTCGTCGCAGGTGACGACGCGGCGCATCCAGTGGGCGCACTCTTTTAAAGAGCCTGGCGCCAGTCGTCTGGAGTCGGTTCGATAAGGGAGTACTACGCCGATTTTCAAATGAGGAAAATCCTCTCGAATCGCCCTCAATGCTGGAGCCATATCGGTGTCGCCGGAGACTAGCACGAGCTGCTCGATACGTTCTTCCCGCGACCTTGCTTCTTGTCTGGAAGCAGTTCGATACATGCTGATTGCAATGTGGACGTCGGTTTCCTTTTCTTCGAGCTTCCAGATAGGAACCGTATCCTGACGTGAAGCGCCGACCTTTCTGCTTACAAAACGGGGGGCGTTTGCGCGTTCGAGCTGATGACGTCCATAGTGAACGTTGACCTTGTTGGCCTTCAATGCGCGGACGTAGGCGTCTTGGGCTTCCTTGGATGCGACTCCTCGCGTTGCCAGCTCCGGCTTGACGGAGGACGTGAAGTAATCGACGGACACGAGCGAACTCTTGGGATTCTCGACCCGGGCGATGTGCGTCAATAACTGCGTCAGGTTGAGCCACTTGTAGGGTGTGCCGGCGAGCAGTCCATAAAAAACGTTATACCCGTCAACGAAAAAAGCAGTGCGCACAAACTCAATCCCCAGAAACGAAAAAACCGGCCGAAGCCGGTGTTTTCACCCCAACGGCCAGAGAACTGAATCTCTGCGTACGAGGTTGAGCAGTGAGAGAATCCTAATCCTGGAAAGATTTCGCGTCAACCGTGGACGATCTGGCTCTGGCACCGGCAAGACGAGTTTTGTGCGTCTTCACAACTGATGGTCAAGCTGTTCTGGAACCAATGTGTGAGAACGTATTTCGATGGCCTTCCATAGCGTTGGTGGTTGCTGAGGGGCTTGGATTGTCCATCGTCCATGGTTGATCAAGACGAGCGGATCTACCGAAATATTTGTGGGATTTGATCCCAGCCTCTGTCAGAAAAAACCAAGCGGTGTTTGAGTCCACTCTTGGCTTTTTGAAACAAGAGTTTTCCACTCCCTTTTCCCGACTCCCTTGACGCCCCCCACCGCTGTCGTAGACTCCGCCCATCCGTCAGGGAGTAAACGGTCATGCGGCGTTTTTGCAGTTGGGTGGTGGGATTAACCTTTGTAACGTGTGCAGCCCAGGCGCAAACGCCTGTGGCGGACGATCCGTTATTGGAGAGCAGCGGCACGGCCAGCGCGTCGGGCGGCAATGAGGCGCGAGGAGTGCTTCGAGCAAGAGACCAGGCGGTGCTGGCCAGCGAATTGGCCGGGCGGATCGTCGAGTTGCCGTTCAGTGAAGGCGAGTCGTTCAAAAAGGGCGATACGCTGGCACGCTTCGATTGTTCGGCCTATCAGGCCCAGCTCAATGCGGCCCAGGCGGCGGCCCGGGGAGCCGGTGAAGAGTTGGCCCATAACCGCCAGTTGGCGGCGTTGAAATCGGTCGGGCGTTTTGAAGTGTCGCGGGCCGAGGCCCGGGTCAGCGAGGCGCAGGCGCAATCCCAGGTTTACCAGGTCCAGGTCAAGCGCTGCAGTGTCGTTGCACCGTTCGACGGGCAGGTCGTATCGCGCAAGGTCCAGCGTTATGAAAGCGTGGCGGCCGGCGCGCCGTTGCTGGATGTGGTCGATAACCGCACCCTGGAAATCCATCTGCTGGTGCCGTCCCGCTGGATGGGCAG
This sequence comes from Pseudomonas sp. AF32, assembly GCF_022342325.2. NCBI lineage: Bacteria > Pseudomonadati > Pseudomonadota > Gammaproteobacteria > Pseudomonadales > Pseudomonadaceae > Pseudomonas > Pseudomonas sp. AF32. The sequence goes on from NZ_RQJK02000009.1 coordinate 88,864, forward strand.
GCTCAAGCCGGGTCAATCTTTTACGTTCATTCCCGATGAAACCGGCAAGCCGCTGCAAGCGACGGTCAAGCGGCTGGGCGCACGTATTGACGAGGGCAGCCAGACCCTGCTGTTGGTGGCCAGCCTGCCCGACGCCGGTGGTCTGTTGTCCGGCATGAGCGGCACGGCACGTTTCGCGGAGCCCAAGTGAACGCGCCGCTGACGGGCAGCGCCGAACAGGTCTTCGCCCGCTTCCTCGACCTGGAACGCCAGACGCGCGCCGCGCGTACCCCGGCGCAACTGAGCTACAGCCTGGTCAATGATGGGCAGGCATTGTTCGGGTTTCGCCACGCTGCGTTATTGATCGCTGGCAAGGTGCAGGCCGTGACGGGCGTTAGCGCCGTGGAGCCCAATGCGCCGTTCGTGGCGTTTGTCGAACAGGCAGTGGCGCAGCTGTTCAAGCAGCGACTGTTGGATCAGGCTCGGGTGATCACTGCCGATGGCGTGAGTGAAGCGGTTCGGGCGGACTGGGCGAGCCTGTCGGCAGGGCAGGTCTTCTGGTTGCCGTTGATCGACCACCAGGGCCAGGTGTTTGGCGGTTTGTGGCTGGCCCGCGACCTGCCATGGACGGCGCCCGAGCAAGTTTTGCTGTCGCAACTGGGCGACACCTACAGCCATGCCTGGCTGGCATTGCAACCGCGCAAGCCCTGGCGCCTGCGCTGGACACGCAAACGCCAGGCCGTCGTGCTGGCGGTGCTGCTGTTGGGGTTGCTGATTCCCGTACGCCAGTCGGTATTGGCCCCGGCCGAGGTGGTGCCGTTGGGCGGACAAGTGGTGGCGGCGCCCTTGGACGGGGTGATCGCCGAATTCCTGGTCAAGCCCAACCAGACCGTAAGGAACGGCGAACTGCTGTTGCGCTTTGAAAGTACCAGCCTCAAGGCTCAGGCCGATGTGGCCGAGCGTGCGCTAGGCGTGGCCGAGGCGGAGCTCAAGGCCAACTCCCAGCGTTCGTTCGCCGATGCGGAGTCGAGTTCGAAGATCGATCTGCTGGCCGCTCGCGTCGAACAGAAACGCGCTGAACGCAACTATGCCATCGAGCTGCTCAAGCGTAGCGAAGTGCGTGCCGAGCGAGACGGCATCGCGGTCTTTCCCGATGCCGAACGCTGGCTCGGCAAGCCCGTGCAGACCGGCGAACGTTTGATGGAAATTGCCGACCCGAACCAGGCCGAGCTACGTATTGAGCTGGCGGTAGGCGATGCGATTGCCCTGACCCCCGGCGCACAAGTGGCGCTGTTTCTCGACAGCGATCCGTTGCAGCGACACCTGGCCTGGCTGGAACGCTCGGCCTACGAAGCGCAGCCCACCGCCGCCGGGCAACTGGCGTATCGGCTGGATGCGCGTTTCGATGCGACGGCACCGCGTATCGGCTTGCGGGGCACGGCGAAGATCTTCGGTGACCGCGCTCCGCTGGCGCTGTATCTGTTGCGGCGGCCATTGGCCGGCCTGCGCCAGAGCGTAGGCCTGTAGCATGAGCCTGCCGAGCCTGCGACCGGACCTGCAATTGTCTTCGGCGGCTCCGGACCCGGACGGTTCCCCCCAGTGGACACTGGCCGACCCGGTGCGCGGACGTTATTTCAAGCTCGGTGCCGCCGCGATGCGTATGCTGCGGCACTGGTCCCTGGGCGACCCGGAGCAGGTGCTGCAAGCGGCAAATCGTGAGCCGGGTTTGCCGCTGACGTCGGATTCGTTGGAGCAGTTGCTGGGGTTTCTGCGTGGGCATGACCTGATCAGCGCGATGGATCCGCAACAACGCGACAGCTATCTATTCAAAATGGCCGCCCAGCGCCAGAGCTTCTGGCAGATCCTGCTGCATCAATACCTTTTTTTTCGCATTCCCCTGTGGCGTCCGGATGCGTTCCTCAATCGGGCCTGGCCCTGGCTCGCTCGATTCGGCCCCGGCATCCTGCGCTACGGCCTGCCACTGACCCTGGGCCTGGGCATATTCCTGGTATCGCGGGATTGGCAGCGGTTCATTGCGACGTTTCCGCATTTGTTCAGCCTCGGCGGCGCGCTGGCGTTCGGCGTGGCGTTGTTGTTCGCCAAGTTGTGCCACGAGTTCGGCCATGCCTTCATGGCCAAGCGGGCCGGGTGTCGTGTGCAAAGCATGGGCGTGGCGTTCATGGTGCTGTTGCCGATGTTCTATACCGACGTCAGCGATGCCTGGCGAATCAACGACCGCCGGGCCCGTTTGTTGATCGGTGCCGGCGGGGTCCTGGCAGAGTTGCTACTGGCATGCATCGCGTTGCTGGTCTGGTCGTTGCTGGGCGACGGACCGGCGCGCACGGCGGCCTTCATGCTGGCCAGCGCCACCTGGATCACGACGCTGATCATCAACCTGAACCCGTTCATGCGTTTCGACGGTTATTTCCTGCTCAGTGATTTCTGGGCGGTGGATAACCTTCAGGGCCGTGCGTTCGCCCTGTGTCGCTGGCGCCTGCGCGAAGCCTTGTTCGGTTATGGGGCGGCGGCGCCGGAACCCTGGTCACCCAGGATGCGCCGCCGCTTGCTGGTGTGGGGGTACGGTGCCTGGTTGTGGCGCGCGGCGTTGTTTTTCGGTATTGCCCTGGCGGTCTATCACTTGTTCTTCAAGGTGCTGGGCATTTTCCTGATGTTGGTGGAGCTGGTGTGGTTCATTTTTATGCCCATCGTCAATGAATGGCGGCAATGGTGGAGCCGCCGTGAACAGGCCCACGGTCCTCGGGTGCTGCTCAGTGGCCTGGTCTTGCTGGCATTGGTCCTGGCCCTGCTGCTGCCGTGGCGCAGCGCCGTGGAAGTGCCGGCCATGCTGGAGGCCGGTCGCACCAGTGCCTTGCATGCCCCGGTGGCGGCGCGGGTCAAGCAAGTGAATGTGCACGACGGCCAGACCGTTGCCCAAGGCGATGTATTGATTGAGCTGGAGTCGCCGGACATGGCCTCGCGCCTGACCATCGTGCGTCGGGAAATCGAGATCCAGCAGTTGCAGATGCGCCGCCAGGCCGGGCGCAGCGAAACCGCCGCCGATGCCGGCATCGTCGAACAGCAACTGGCCGAGGCGGTGGCCGAATACCGGGGCCTGGTCGCTCAGCGTGAGCGCCTGTCGTTGCGGGCGCCCCATGCCGGACAGGTCCGCGATCTACTGCCGCAATTGACGGTGGGCCGCTGGCTGGCGCCCACCCAGGCGCTGGCGCGAGTGGTGCAGACCGATTCGCGATTGCGCGGATACCTGACCGAAGCCGAGCTCTGGCGGGTTGAGAGTGGCGCCACGGGGCGGTTCATCGCCGACGATCCAATGCATGGGTCGATTGCCGTGCGCCTGGATGAAATCGACACCAACGGTGCGGCTTGGGTCGAACAGCAGGCATTGACGTCCGATCATCACGGACCGATCGCCGTGCGCCGGGACTCGCAACAGCGGGCCGAGCCGGTGCAGGCGCAATACGGCGTACGCATGAGTGCCATCGAGGATACGAGCGCACCGGTACAACCCTTGCGCGGAGTGGCGGTGTTGCAGGGGCAAGGCGAGTCGGTGCTGGGAGCGACCTGGCGCCGGTTGGCGGCGCTGGGGGTCAGGGAAAGCGGATTTTAAGGAGCAGCCCATGGAGTCAGTCGCGGCAGAGGGACTGGTGGTGCGGCCATCGCGAGTCAGCGATGGGCCATTTTTGCAAAGTCTTTACCAGGCGGCGCGACCGGACCTGCAATGGATCGATGGCGAACACGAGCAGGTTCAGCAGGTGATTGCCCAGCAATTCCAGGTGCAGGAACAGGGCCTGGGGGAGAACTTTCCCAATGCCTTGCATTACGTCGTGGAAAAACTTGGCACTGCGATCGGCGCCCTGAGCACCGATTTCGGCCCGAACGAAATCCGGGTGCTGTACCTGGCGTTCATCCCTCAGGCACGCGGGAAGGGTTACGGCCGTGCGGTGCTGCAAGGGGTGCAGAAGGCCGCGCAACAGGTCCGCTGTCCGGTGGCGACTGTGGTCTGGGCCAGCAACCCCCACGCACGCCGGCATTACCTGGCGCTGGGCTTCGAAGTCCAGGAGAGCAGCCCGGCGGCGGAGCGATTGGTCTGGTATCCGAAAGGCAACTGACCAACGCACGTGCCTCTGTGGGAGCAGGCTCGCTCCCACAGACCCCGCGATTCAGTTCCGGGACGGGAAGAGGCCATTGAGGGCGATGCTGAAGTTGATCGCCAGGAACGGGTTCATGATCGACATCGGCAGACCGTTACCCGCAGGGGAGATGGTGCCACTGATGCTCGTACTCACGCCTTGCAACTGCACCGGCGAGGCGCCGATCTGGTCGGAATAGATATTCGCGGCGCCCGGCCCGGTTCCGGAGGTGCCGATAAACGAATTGGTGGCCGTTGGCGTGTTCACCGGGTTGCTGGCCGGGTTCGCCAATTGCAGGGTGGTCGACGCGGTAATGCCCGCGAGGGTGTGGGTGTGGGTGGGAAGGTTGTTGAGGGTCGCCGTGACGTTTTCGGTGCCGGAGATTTCGCCGATGACACGTGGGGTCAGGCCCAGGCCGTTGCCTATGCCCAAGGGCAGTCGGCCTTGCAGGTTAGGGAGCATGAAGTTGGTCTGGCCGTTGCCTCCGTAGTAGGTACCAAGCAGTGAGAACAGTGCCTGGTATTGCGCGATGCCGAGCGTCTGCCCGTAACACTGCGCCCAACCGCTGGGTGCGAAGTTAAAGGCAAACGGTTGGATAGTGCCCATGAATACTTCCATAGATTCCTCGTCCTTCGGGTTATTGGTCTGGTGCTGCCTGGAGAAAATGGCGTTCCATCGAACGCCTTTTCCCCGGCCTGATTACGCATGGCTGAGCGTAGACGCGGTTATGGCCTTTTGCCGGGTGAGAGGCTCGAAAGGGCTGTTCATCCTGTGGCAAAGCTTGCTCGCAAGACGGCCTGGCAGTCGTTCCATTTCTGGCGGTTGTACTGCGATAAAACCGTGCAAGCCCGCCCCCACAAGGCACCTGCCCGCCCTCAGTTAAACGCAATGTAGAAATACCCCACTGTCGGATCCCGGCCCATGGGCGGTACGCGCGACACGAACACGCCTTCGAGTCGCCCCAGTTCAGGCACGTCCAGCGTGCAGAGTCCGTCCACGAACTCCGTGGTTTCCAGGCTGTTGAATTCCACGCTGAACGGCATGCGTTGCGCGTTCGGCATCTTCGCCCGTGGGGTTTCTTCAAGGGTCTCGATCCGCACGGGCAGGCGGCTGCCGTCGGGCAGGGTCAGGTTGCTGGTCTTGCCCAGCAGCGGTTGGAAATGGTGGCTATGGACCTCGTGCAACATGTTGATACTCCAAAAGGCCGGAGGACCGGTGCCCTCCGGCGGCCTCAGTTACGGGACGGGAAGTAGCCTTGCAGGGCGATGCTGAAGTTGATCGCCAGGAACGGGTTCATGATTGCCAGCGGCAGACCATTGCCCGCCGGCGAAATCGTGCCACTGACCGTGGTGCTTACACCTTTGAGCGGTACAGGCGAGGCACCGAGCTGGTCTGAATAGATATTCGCCGCGCCTGGTCCGGTGCCCGAGGTGCCAATAAACGAGTTGGTGGCGGTAGGCGTATTCGCCGGGTTGCTGGCCGGATTCGCCAGTTGCAGGGTCGTCGAAGCGGTAACGCCTGCGAGGGTGTGGGTGTGGGTGGGGAGGTTGTTGATAGTGGGCGTGACGTTTTCGGCACCGGAGACGGTGCCGATGGTCCTCGGCGTCAGGCCCAGCCCGTTGCCCATGCCCAAGGGCATGCGCCCTTGCAGGTTGGGCAGCAGGAAGGTGGTCTGGCCGTCGCCTCCATAGATCACGCCGATCAGGACGAACAGGGTCTGGTATTGGGAAATACTGAGCGTCTGCCCGTTACACAGCGCCCAGTCCCTGGGGGCGAAGTTAAAGGCGAACGGTTGAATAGTCCCGATGAATACTTCCATAAAATCCTCATCCCTCAGGTTATTGGTATGGCGTACCTGGCGGATACAACGAGCAACGGTGCGATCAGCCCGACTCCATCATTCCCTGGCCTGGTCACGCACGGCTGAGCGTAGACAAGGATGTTTCAATTTGCCGGGCGCGAGTGGCTGAAAATGATTGCTGTCGCGCTTAATCGATTCACTTGTTCCGGCAACCCGTACCGTCCATCTTTTTTACACGCCGAAGCGTATTTGATATCAAAGTACTACTAGGCGAGGTTTGTTTCCTCGGCTACGCTTTGCGCTACAAATGGACTACATACGGTGAAGGGATTGTCGCAGTTTCACTTTATCTCCGGCTTGCCGCGCTCAGGGTCTACCCTTCTCTCCGCGATTCTGCTGCAGAATCCGCGCTTCCATGCCGGCATGACCAGTCCCGTCGGGACGCTGTTCAGCAGCGTCTTGCAACAGTGCAGCGCCGGCAGTGAGTTCGGTTCGGTGATCGATACCGACCTGCGTCGTCGTCTGCTGCGTGGGCTGTTCGATTCCTACTATGCCGACAAGGCCGACAAACCCGTCATCTTCGATACCAACCGCCAATGGTGCGCCCGCCTGCCTGCCCTGCAGGATCTGTTTCCCAAGGCCAAGACCATCGCCTGCGTGCGCAACGTCGCCTGGGTCCTCGACAGCCTGGAGCGGCTCTACCGTGCCAACCCGTTCGAGAACACCAAGCTGTTCAACGACGATGACGAGCGCAACACCGTCTACAGCCGCTGCGAGACCCTGGCCCAGCGCAATCGCCTGGTGGGGTTTGCCTGGACGGCGCTCAAGGAAGCCTATTACGGGGAAAACGCCGAGTCGCTGTTGATCGTCGATTACGACCTGTTGAGTCAGGCGCCCGAGCGGGTGATGCGTCTGGTCTATGAGTTCATCGGCGAACCCTGGTTCGAACATGATTTCAATCATTTGACCTACGACGCGCCGGCCTTCGACCAGGCACTGGGCGTTGCCGGCCTGCACAAGGTCAAGCCCAGGGTCGCGCCGCAGGCCCGGCGGACCCTGTTGCCGCCGGATCTGTTTGAAAAGTATGCCGAGTTGTCGTTCTGGCGCGATGGGTCTGCCAGCGCCGCCAACGTCATTCGTATGAAAACCGACGCCGCGGTCAGCTGATCGCGGTTTTTTTCATTTGCGTGTTCAAAAAGTTCGAGTCCAGGTGATCGTCATGTGGTGGAGCAAAGGCAAATCGCGGGTAACCGAGGGCACTCAGGCCCTGGCATCGCCAATGATCATGTCCCTGGAACCGCGGATGCTGTTCGACGGGGCGGTGGCCGCTACCGTGGCCGATGCCGCGCAGCCGGACGCCACTCCCACCGCCGACGCAGCCAAGACACCCACCGCCGACCAGCCGGCCGACAGCCACGCACCCCAGGGGCAGGTCGACGCCACCCAGACTGCCGTGCCCGGCAAGTCCGTGGTGTTTGTCGATTCCCGGGTCAAGGACGCCGCCAACCTGCTCGAAGGCGTGGCGCCCGGTACCGAGGTGGTGCAACTGGATGCCACCAAGGACGGCCTGCAGCAGATCGCCGACTACCTGGATACTCACCAGGGTGTGAGCTCGGTGCAGATCATCGCCCACGGCAATGCCGGGGACTTGTGGTTGGGCAACAGCTACCTGTCGGCTGACAATGTCCAGGCCCGCAGCGAAGTACTGGCGCAAATCGGCCAGGACATGAACGCTGGGGGCGATATCCTGATCTACGGCTGCTACACCGCCGAGGGCGACCGTGGGTTGAGCTTCGTGGATTCATTGGCGCAGCTGACCGGACGTGACGTGGCGGCATCCAACGACCGTACTGGTCTGGGCGGCGACTGGGACCTGGAAATCGCCACCGGCAACATCGAAAGCGCCAATACGCTCTCGGCCGATGCGATGGGCGATTACCAATGGGGTCTCGCTACCTGGACCGCCACCAACAACGCCAATACCGGTGTCGGCTCCCTGCGTGCGGCCCTGGCTTCGGCGCAGAACGGTGACATTGTCACCTTCAGCAGCGGCATGACCGTCGCGCTGACCCAGGTGCTGGTGGTCAACAGGAACGTGACCATCGATGGCGACCTCAATAACGACAACGTGGCCGATGTCACCCTCGATGGGCAATTTCGCACCCAGGTGCTCAGTGTGACGTCCGGTACGACCGCGACCCTCGATGGCCTGGTGATCACCCGCGGCCTGGTGGCGGGCGACGGTGGCAATGGCGGCGTCGATGCGGCAGTCGCCAAGGGCGGTGGTATCTACAACGCGGGTACCTTGACCCTCAGGAACGTCACGGTAACCGCGAACGCCGCGTCGGGTGGCGGTGGCGGCGGCGGTGTGACGCCGCAATACGCCGGTGGCGGCGGCGGTGGCGGTGGCGCGATCGGTAGCGGTACGGGAGGGCGGGGCGGCGATACGCTCAATGCCACGGGATCGGTGGGATCGACCGGCCAGGGCGGTGCCGGTGGCGGATTCTTCAATATGGGCGGGCGTGGCGGCTCCTCCACCGGCGGCGCGGGCGGTGCCGCGTATCCGGGCTACAGCACCGGCTCGGCCGGCGGGACGGCGGCCAGCGCCGGTTTGTCCATCGGTGGCGGTGGTGGCGGTGACGGTTATAACAATATCGGCGGCGCCGGTGGTGGCGCCGTGGGTGGTATCTACAATGACACCGGTGCGACCTTGCGGATTATCGGCAACTCGGTGATTTCCAACAACGTCGGTGCCGGTGGCGGCGGCGGTGGCGGTGGTGCCGGTGGTGGCTATACCCACACGGGCGGCGCCGGCGGTGTCGGTGTCGGCGCCATCTGGAACAAAGGCGCGATCCTGATCACGGCCGCCAACTTCGCGGCGCTGTCCGGCAACGTCGGCGGCAGTGGCGTCGGTGGCACCAGCGCCGGCACTGCAGGCACTTCTCCGGCGTCGGTGGCCAATGTCTACGGAGACGGTGGCACCATCAACACCAACTATGTACCGGACGAGACCCCGCCCACCGCGACCGTCGTGGTGGCCAACACCAACCTGAATTCCGGCGGCACCTCGTTGGTGACCATCACCTTCTCCGAGGCCGTGACGGGTCTCACCGCGTCCGACCTGACGGTGCAGAACGGTACCGTCGGCGTCTTGACCAGCAGCGATGGCGGCGTCACCTGGACCGGTACGCTGACCGCCGCCAGCAACATCGCCGACACCACCAACATCATCACCTTGAACAACACCGGTGTCGCGGACCTGGCCGGCAACGCCGGCGTGGGCACCACCGACTCGAACAATTACGTGGTCAACGACACCGTGGCGCCTACCGCCACCATCGTAGTCGCCGATACGGCGCTGAGCGCGGGCGAAACGTCCCTGGTGACCATTACCTTCAGCGAGGCGGTGACTGGCTTCACCACGGCCGACCTGACGGTTGCCAACGGTACCCTCAGCGGCCTGAGCAGCGCCGACGGCGGTATTACCTGGACGGCGACCCTGACGCCGGACGCCAGCGTCACCGACACGACCAATCTGGTGGTCTTGAACATCGCCGGTGTCGCCGACCTGTCGGGCAATGCCGGTGTGGGTACGACCAACTCGAACAACTATGCCATCGACACCGCACGTCCAACGGCCACCATCGTGGTCGCCGATACGGCGCTGAGCGTGGGCGAAACCTCGCTGGTGACCATCACCTTCAGCGAGGCGATCAGCGGTTTTACCACCGCCGACCTGGCGGTCGCCAACGGCACGATCACCGGGTTGAGCAGTGCCGACGGCGGTATTACCTGGACCGGGACACTGACCCCGACCGCCAGCATCAGCGACACCACCAACCTGATCACACTGACCAACAGCGGCATCGCCGATCTGTCGGGCAACGCCGGCACCGGCACCACCGATTCGAACAACTACGCCATCGACACCCTGCGCCCCACCGCCACCATCGTGGTGGCCGATACTGCGCTGAATGCCGGTGAAACCTCCTTGGTGACGATCACCTTCAGCGAAGCCGTAACAGGCTTTACGCTGGCCGACCTGATCGTGGCCAATGGCTCCTTGAGCGGATTGAGCAGCAGCGACGGCGGCATCACCTGGACCGCGACCCTGACGCCGAGCGCCAGCGTCACTGATGCGACCAATCTGATCATCCTGGCCAATACCGGTGTGGTGGACGCGGCCGGCAACGCCGGCACCGGCACCACCAACTCGAACAATTACGCGATCGACACCCAGCGCCCGACTGCAACCATCGTGGTCGCCGATGCGGCGCTGAGCGTGGGTGAAACTTCACTGGTGACCATCACGTTCAACGAAGCCGTAACGGGCCTGACCACCGCCGACCTGACGGTCGCCAACGGCACGGTCACCGGTCTGAGCAGCGCCGACGGCGGCATTACCTGGACGGGAACCTTAACGCCGACGGCTGGCATCAGCGACACCACGAACCTGATCACCCTGGACAACACCGGGGTGACTGACGCCGCGGGCAACGCCGGCAGCGGGACCACCGATTCCAACAACTACGCCATCGACAACGTGCGTCCGACCGCCACCATCGTGGTCGCCGACAGCACGCTGAGCTTGGGCGAAACGTCGGTGGTCACCATTACCTTCAGCGAAGCCGTCACCGGTTTCTCCCTGGCCGACCTGACCGCTGCCAACGGCGTGCTGAGCGGGTTGAGCACCAGCGACAACATCACCTACACCGCGACGTTCACCCCATCGGTCGGCGTCTCCGATACCACTAACCTGATCACACTGGACAACACAGGCGTCACGGACGGGGCGGGCAACGCCGGAAGCGGCACCACGGACTCCAACAATTACGCGGTCGATACCCAGCGTCCGACCGCCACCATCGTCGTCGCCGATACGGCGTTGAGTGTCGGTGAAACTTCGTTGGTGACCATCACCTTCAGTGAGGCGGTCAGCGGTTTCGACAATTCTGACCTGACCGTCGCCAACGGCACGCTGAGTGCAGTCAGCAGCAGCGATGGCGGCATCACCTGGACCGCTACCTTTACCCCCGCCCTGGGCGTCGTCGACACCACCAACGTCATCGTGCTGAACAACGCCGGCATCAACGACGCGGCGGGCAACACCGGTACCGGCACGACCAGCTCCAACAACTACCAGGTCGACACCAACGTGCCGACGGCGACCATCGTGGTGAGCGACTCGTCGTTGCGTATTGGCGAGACGTCGCTGGTGACCATCACCTTCAACGAAGCGGTGAACGGTTTCGATAACAGTGACCTGACGATCAGCAACGGGACGCTGAGCAACGTTTCGTCTTCCGATGGCGGCGTCACCTGGACGGCGACCTTCACCCCGAGCGTCGGTATTTCCGATACCAGCAACGTGATTACCCTGGACAATACCGGGGTGCGCAACGGTGCGAACAACGCCGGCGTCGGCACGACCGACTCCAACAATTACGCCGTCGATACCGTGCGTCCTACCGCGACTATCGTCGTCGCCGACACGGCCATTGCCGCTGGCGAAACCTCGCTGGTGACCATTACCTTCAGCGAGGCGGTGACCGGTTTCACCAGCGCCGACCTGACGGTCGCCAACGGTTCGATCTCCGGACTGAGCAGCAGCGATGGCGGCATCACGTGGACGGCCACTTTCACGCCGACCGCTGGTATCACAGACACCAGCAACGTCATCACCCTCGCCAATGGCGGTGTCGCCGACCTGGCGGGCAACGTGGGTAGCGGCACGACCACTTCCAATAATTACAGCCTCGACAGCCAACGGCCGGTTGCCACGATTGTGGTGAGCGATTCGACGTTGAGGCCGGGTGAAACCGCACAGGTGACCATCACCTTCAGCGAAGCGGTGACCGGTTTTACCAACGATGACCTCAGTGTCGCCAACGGCACCCTGAGTGCGGTCAGCAGCAGTGACGGTGGCATCACCTGGACCGCCACCTTCACGCCGACCGTGGGCGTGAGTGACGCCACCAACCTCATCACGCTGGACAATACCGGCGTGAGCGACGCGGCCGGCAATGCCGGGACCGGTACTACCAATTCGGCCAACTACGCGGTCGAGACCCGAGTGCCGACGGCCACTGTCGTGGTTGCGGACAGCTCGCTCACAGTGGGCGAAACCTCCCTGGTGACTATCACCTTCTCGGAAGCGGTCAGCGGTTTCGACAATTCGGACCTGAGCGTTGCCAACGGCACGTTGAGCAACGTTTCGTCGTCCGATGGCGGAGTGACCTGGACCGCCACCTTCACGCCGGCAACCAGTGTCAGCGACACCAGCAACCTGATCAGCCTGGACACCAGCGGCGTGACCAACGTGTCGGGCAACAGCGGTATCGGCGTGGTGGATTCCAACAACTACGTAGTCGACACAGTACGTCCAGGCGCCACCATCGTGGTGGGCGACAGCACCCTGGGCATCGGCCAGACCACTACCGTGACCATCAGCTTCACCGAAGCGGTGACCGGGTTCGACCTGTCGGACCTCAGCGTTGCCAATGGCGTGTTGTCCAATCTGTCCAGCAGTGACGGCGGCCTGACCTGGACCGCGACCCTGACGCCGACAGCAGGCGTCAGCGACACCACCAACCTGATCCTGCTCGATGCCAGTACGGTGCAGGACGTCGCCGGCAATGCCGGTGTGGGCATCGCCATCTCCGGCAACTATGCGCTCGACGCCACCCGGCCGACTGCGACCATTGTCGTCGCCAATCCGAACCTGGGCGTCGGCCAGACGACCCAGGTGACGTTCACCTTCAGCGAGGCGGTGACTGATTTCGACCTGTCGGACCTCAGCGTCACCAACGGTGAACTGACCAACCTGACCACCAGCGATGGCGGCAGGACCTGGACCGCGACGTTCACGCCGACGGTGAATCTCACCGACCCGAGCAACTTCATCGCCTTGGACACCAGTAATGTCAGCGATCTGTCGGGCAATGCCGGGGCCAGTGTGGCGGTGTCCAACAATTATGCGATCGACACCGTGGTGCCTAACGACGTGAAGCCACCACCGGAGTTTTTGACAACGGACCCGGTGACGGTCGTTCCGCCGTCCGACGTGCCGTTGCAGCCGATCATCTTTAACCCGCCGACAGGCGACCTGGGATCGCCGTTGGGCTTCCCTCCGTTGTTTGAGCAGCGGGATGTGGGCGGCGGCCTGCGGCCGATAGGCGACATCTTCATCAACCGTGGCGAACTGGCACCGAGCTATATCGCCCAGGTCTTCAGCAACGACGCCGGCGGCGATGGCTCGGGGCATGGGTTCCTGGGCTTTGGGGGCGGCGATGGCGGTGTGTTTGGCATCAGCACGATCTCGAGCCTGTTCAACCAGGATTCCGGTTCCGAAAGCGAGTCGTTGGACGCCTTCGACAACCCGTCGATGCAGGGCGGGGATGTGTCCCAGGGGGTGCGGGGAATGTTCGGAGCACCGACTCTGGGCCAGCAATTGCAGTACCTCAAGGACACTGAACAGCGTCAGGTCGACAGCCTGGCAACGGCTCTACAACAGGTGGGTATCAGTCGGGTACTGGCCTGAAGAATTCAAAAAAAATTGTGCGGCAGCCAGGGGCAATCCAGGGAATGAATAGAAGTCAGAAGTTATTCGGTATGAGTCTGCTGGCGTTGGTGGTCAGCGGCTGTGCAGTTACCAGTGAGCCGATCGATCGCAGCGCCAGTGAACAACGCGCCAGGACCGACTTGCAGAACATGTACAAGGATCAGGAACCCCTCAGTGGTCCGCTGACCCTGCACCAGGCCATGGCCCGGGCAGTGAAGTACAACCTGGAAGGCCGCCTGAAGGTCATGGAGGAGGCCCTGGCCAAGCGACAACTGGACCTGGCCAGTTTCGACATGCTGCCGCGCATGGCGCTGGACGCGGGTTATGTCGGTCGTAACAACGTCAACGCCTCCAGTAGCCAGAGCGTCGAGACCGGTACCCAGTCCCTGGAACCGTCGACCTCCCAGGACCGCGACCGTGAAGTGGCGGACCTGACCATGGTCTGGAACGTGCTCGACTTCGGCGTCAGCTACATCAGCGCCAAGCAGGCCGGCGACCAGCGCCTGATCGTTCAGGAGCGCCGGCGCAAGGTGATCAACACCATTGTCCAGGACGTGCGCTCGGCCTACTGGCGAGCCATGGCCGCCGAGCGGTTGCTCAAGCAGATCGACAGCCTGATGGCCCGTGTCGAGGCGGCGCGCAACAACAGCCAGAGCATGAGCGAGCAGCGCATCGGTGACCCGGTGCAAGCCTTGGGTTATCAGCGTTCGCTGATCCAGGCGACCCGCCAGCTCGAAGAGCAACGGCGCGCGTTGTCCCTGGCCAAGACCGAACTGGCGACCCTGATCAACTTGCCGCTGGGCACCGAATTGACCTTGGCGACGCCGGATGAATACGAGATCCCGGAACTGAAGGTCGACATGGCTCGTCTGGAACAGGAGGCCCTGACCAGCCGCCCTGAACTGCGCGAGCAGGACTACCAGACACGTATCACTGCCGCCGAGACCCGCAAGGCCATGCTGCGCCTGTTGCCGGGGCTGGAGTTTTCTGCCGGCGGGCATTACGACAGCAACTCGTTCCTGGTGGAGCAGGGCTGGGCCGACTATGGCGTGAAAGTCACCTGGAACCTGTTCAATGTGATCTCCGCGCCGGCGGCCATCGACGTGGCCAAGGCCGGTGAAGAAGTGGCGGCGGCGCGTCGCCAGGCGATGTCGATTGCGGTGCTGGCGCAACTGTATGTCGCCAATGCCAATTACCGTGATGCGCTGCGCCAGTTCAAGACCAACCAGCAACTGTCGGACATCGACGGGCAAATCGTCGGTCAATTGCGCAGCCGTCATCAGGCCGCCGGCATCGGCGAACTGGACCTGATCCAGGGCGAGCTCAATACCCTGCAGGCCGATCTGCGACGGGACCTGTCCTATGCGGATCTGCGCAACGCCTATGGCCAGATCTTCGCCAGCGCCGGCCTCGACCCGTTGCCCGACGAAGTGAAATCCACCGAGGTGCAGTCGATTGCCACGGCACTGGCCAATCGTGAAGCCGCCTGGGCACAGGGCGACATCACGATACCCAAGGCAGCGGTGACGCCCTGACAGGGCACTGCCATGACGCGTCCTGCGTTCTCACGGCTGCCGGTGACGGTGAACCTGCCCTTGCTGTTGCAAGCGCTGGCGGCCATTGAAGACGAGAGCTGGCGGGGGCATTTCAACCATGCCTACCACACCGGCGACTGGAGTGGCGTGGCGCTGGTTTCGGCAGCCGATGCGTTGACCGAATTGTCACCCGGACGCGGACAGCCCTTGTTCCGGGCGCCCTGGACAGCTGACGGTCGTTGGCAGGAAGCGTTGCGTGATTGGCCTCTGGATATCATCTCGGCCCGATTGCTGCGACTTGGGCCCGGCGGACGGATTCACGAGCACCGTGACTATGACTTGGGCGGGCCGGACGGTGACCTGCGCCTGCACATCCCCTTGCTCAGTCCGCCTGAAGTGGATTTCTGGCTGGATGGACAGCGCATTCCGATGAAGGCCGGCGAGTGCTGGTTTCTCGACTTGTCGCGACCCCATCGCGTGGACAATCGGGATACGTTGCCAAGGGTCCACCTGGTACTCGATTGCCGTCCTGACCCATGGCTGGAACAGCAGATCGTCCAAGGGCGGCCTGCCACACCGGCCGCTGGTGCCGGTCAGAGCGACTTGATGCGTTTTCAGCAGCAGGTGCAAACCGATCCCCAACTTGCCCGGACCCTGCAGGCGTTGCATGACGTAGAGGCTTTCGCCGAACGCGTTATCGAGTCGGCTGCCCGGTACGGGCTGCATGTCACTCGCGAAGAACTGCGCGCGGCCATGGGCAACGGCCGTCGGCAGGGGCGTGAGCCATGGAAGGCCTGAACCTGGACGGCTGGCTGCCGATCCGCGTATGGCAGGAGAGCGGGCAGTGGCAGGTCGATTGGTGCTGGTTCGGGGATCGACGATTGTCGCAGCCGTTTTTCGGCGACGCGGTGGAAGCGGCCCTGCGCTTGCCGTTCAACCAGGTGTTTCGTCGCCAGACGCCTTTGAGCAGCCTGGAGCAATGGCAGCGGCAAAGTCCTGGCCTTGAGCCCGATGGGTTCATTTTCCACGCCTCCCGATGCGGTTCGACATTGGTCAGCCAGATGCTTGCACAACTGGAAGACCACATCGTCATCTCCGAGCCCGCGCCGCTGGATACCCTGCTGCGTTGCGACTTGTCGCACGCTGAGCGGTGCCTGGCGCTCAAGGGGTTGTTGTCGGCCTACGGGCAACGCCGACGAGGTATCGAGCAGCGGCTGGTAGTCAAACTCGACGCCTGGAATATCGGTGAACTGCCACTGTTGCGCGAGTGCTTTCCCGATACGCCCTGGCTGTTTGTCTATCGCGACCCCGTGGAGATCGCCGTTTCTCACGTGCGCCGTCCCGGCATGCACATGGTGCCCGGTATGATCGGAGCAAGTGTGCTGGACGATGAATTGCCATTCTCCGGGCAGGAGGATTTCATCCCGCGACGACTGGGGCGTCTGCTGCAAACAGGCGTGGAGCACTGCCGGGCATTTGCCGGAATGGCGGTCAATTACGGCGAATTACCCGGGGCGATGGCGGGGCGGCTGGCGGATTTTTTCCGGCTGGATGATGCACAACTCAAACAGGCTTTCACGGCAGTCGGACAACACGCCAAACAACCGTTGCAGGCGTTTGCCGGTGATAGCGAAGACAAGCGTCGGGAGGCTTCGCCTTTACTGCGCGAACGGGTGATGCATTGGGCCAAGGAGCCCTACGAAGCGCTTGAGTGCCTGAGAAAATCCTGAGGCCACAGGGATGGGCGTCCTTCACGACTTGTTCGGCGACAACTCTGCCATGCCCTTGAGCAACTCGATCGGCAGTGGAAACACGATGGTAGAGCTCTTGTCCCCGGCAATGGACCCCAGCGTCTGCATGTAGCGCAGTTGCATGGCACCCGGTTGGCGCCCGAGCATTTCCGCGGCCTGCATGAGTTTTTCCGAGGCTTGCAGCTCGCCTTCGGCGTGGATCACTTTGGCCCGTCGCTCCCGTTCGGCTTCGGCTTGCCGGGCGATGGCGCGGATCATCGATTCGTTGAGGTCCACATGTTTGATTTCGACGTTCGCCACCTTGATACCCCAGGCATCGGTTTGGGCGTCCAGTACCTGCTGGATGTCGCCGTTCAATTGCTCGCGTTCGGCCAGTAATTGATCCAGGTCGTGTTTGCCGAGGACGGCGCGCAGGGTGGTCTGGGCCAGTTGGCTGGTGGCCATGAGGAAATTTTCCACCTGAATGATTGCCTTCTGCGGGTCGAGCACCCGGAAATACAGCACCGCGTTGACCTTCACCGAGACGTTGTCGCGGGTGATCACGTCCTGGGGCGGTACGTCGAGCACAATGGTGCGCAGATCGACCCGGATCATTTGCTGGACCACCGGAATCAGCAGGATCAGCCCTGGCCCCTTGACCTGCCAGAACCGTCCCAATTGAAACACCACCGCGCGTTCGTATTCGCGCAGAATCCGGAAGGTGGACGCCGCCAGCGCGATCAACAGTATCAGCAGCAGCGTAAAACCGATTTGCATACCCATCTCATGCTCCTTGTGAATCGGCGGGGGCCACTTCCAGCAACAGCCCCTTTCGAGCGATGACGCGTACCGCTTGCCCGGTTCGCAGCGACGTCGCACAAGCCACCTGCCAGCGCTCGCCTTCCAACCGGACCCAGCCATGGTGGTGATTACCGGCCTGCAGCTCGGTCACGGTGGCGACGCTGCCCAACAGGGCGGCATCGCCGCTGACAGGTTGGCGCGGGCGGGTCTTCAATGCACGACCCAACAGGACGATCAGCAACAAGGCGCTGACCAGCCCCAACCCGATCATCAAGGGCACAGGCACGTCGGCGTTGGTCAGGATGATCGCGCCGATGACACACGAGACAATGCCTCCCAGCCCGGCTACGCCGTAATTGGGCAAGGCCACTTCAACCACCAGCAGTGCCGCGCCCAGGGCAATCAACCAAAAGCCCACCGGGTTGGCGGCCGCCAGCCCGAGGCCGTCGGTGGCGAACGCAGGTGTGCTCAAGACCAGCAAGGCAACCAAGACGCAGCGAATGTTCACCGGACCCTCCACAGCACCTGCGCGGGTGACTTCACTTACAGTCTAGTCGAGTCACGGATTGATCGAATTTCGAACAGTCTGGCGGTCATTCAAGGGCTAGACTGCCAAGAGAGAAACGCGTCCAGCCATCCTTGAAGTTCAGGAGTCCCCATGGAAACGCCGGTCCACAGCCTGCCCGCGCTGTTCAAACAATTGGGTTTGCCCGACGACGCCCAGAGCATCGATCAATTTATCGCCAGTCATTCGCCCCTCAAGCCTGGGCTGCACCTGGCCGATGCCTTTTTCTGGAGCGAGGGTCAGCGGCAGTTGCTTCAAGATGAAATCCTCGAAGATGCGGATTGGGCGATGGTGGTGGATCAGTTGGATGTGTTGCTGAGGAAGGGGCGTGACGGATAATCAGCCTGGTGTGGGTCAATTAAGGCTTTGGTTATTAATAAATAGCTTCTTATTCCTTAAAGAATATAACTCTCCTGCCTATACTCGTGCCTGAACTGACACGCAGGAGAGCACCCATGCGCAACGAATCGATTCGCTACCTGATTGTGCCGGGCTGGCAAGGATCGCCGGAAAATCATTGGCAAACCCACTGGCAGAACAGCCTGCCCAACAGCGCCCGGGTCGAGCAGGCCGATTGGTTGACGCCCCGGCGCGAAGACTGGGTCGCCGCACTGGCCGAAGCCATCGCTGCCGACAGCACACCGGTGATCCTCATTGCCCATAGCCTGGGTTGCATCACGGTTGCCCACTGGGCCGCCACTGCGCCGTTGCAACTGCTTGGGCAGGTGCGTGGGGCGTTGCTGGTGGCGCCCGCCGATGTCGAGCGCCCGGCCTGCGCTCCGGCGTTGCGCAATTTCGCGCCGATTCCCTGCGACCTGTTGCCATTCCCAAGCCAAGTGGTCAGTTCCGACAACGACCCTGCCATCAGCGCCCCCCGTGCGCTGGAACTGGCGCGCCACTGGGGAGCCGAGGCCGGGATTCTGTCAGGGGCGGGACACATCAATGTGAAGTCTGGTCACCAGCGTTGGGAGCAGGGTTTCGCGTATCTCTATCGTCTGCAAAACCGCCTGGAGCATCACGCCCTGCGTCGCGCGTGAATTGCCCTTGAATGTGAATGCCCTCCCGTCTCGCCGACGGTGCAGGGCGGGAGTCTGCCATGAGTTCGCATGAACATTTCGGTCAGTCATTGCTGACCTTTCCCGATTCGGAAAAAAGCCCGCTGAGCATCCGCGCCAAGGCGCTGGTGTTTGTCGACCCGCGTTCGCGGCAGTTGCGCCAGGAACTGGAAACATTGGCACCGCGCTCGGTCTCGGTATTGATCCGCGGTGAAACCGGTACCGGCAAGGAATTGCTGGCCCGTCACATCCATCGCGAGAGCAATCGCGGTGGGTTGTTTGTGTCAGTCAATTGCGGCGCCATCAGCCCGACCTATGCCGACGCCGAATTGTTCGGTTATGCCGCCGGCAGCCATAGCGGCTCAGCCAGCAGCCGGGCCGGGTGGTTCGGCTCGGCCAATGGCGGCACGCTGTACCTGGATGAGATCGGCGATCTGCCACTGCCGATTCAGGTCAAATTGCTGGCCGCCCTGGAAAATCACGAAGTCACCCGCGTCGGCGCCCACCAACCCAGCCCCGTGGATGTGCGGCTGGTCGCCGCCACCAGCATCGACCTGGCGCAAGCAGTGGCCGCCGGGAAATTTCATGACCGGCTGTATCACTACCTGAGCGAAGGCCGGCTCGAGTTGCCGCCCCTGCGCGAACGGGTCGGCGATATCCTGTCCCTGGCCGAGTATTTTTTGGGCATCTACAGCCAGCGCCTTGGCCTGGCCGTGCCGCTGATCAGCGAAGCGGCGCAACGTGCGCTGGAACGGCATAGTTGGCCCGGCAATACCCGTGAGTTGGAGAACGTCATTCATTTTGCGTTGTTGGTGAGCGTTGGGGATTACATATTGCCGGAGCATCTTAATTTGCCGCGTTTAACGGAGTTCTCGGCAGCGGGCAAATAATTGGTGTATTGAGGTTTTCGAGTATTTAACCCTGACGGTTTTTAGGTTGTCAGGGTTTTTTATTATGTGAGGATTAATGTTTTGGTTCGGCAAGTGCTTTTTGTTTGCATGATTTTTAGTTGTTCTGCAAATAATTTGTGTGGTTTTGGAGCTTGATTGTGGGGGCTGTGAAGTTGTTAATTGAATGGCGAAAGCAAATGCGCGGATCGAATAAAAACTGATCCGGATTCAATTAACAGCTTGTCGAGAACTTTCAATGAACTATGAAAATAATAGCTCCGTTGCACTGCAACCATCGGGGTGGTACAGCCTGAAGGATTTTGGGGTTTTTTCCGTGACGGGAGGTAATCAGTTATACAGCAACGGCAACCAGCAGTTGATGGTAAGGGTATTTGTCCAGGTGCAGAGCTGGATGGGAAGTAGTCTCCCTCTGACCCAGGCTGAAATCGATTCCATTGTTCTGATCGATGGTCATACGGGTGCAGAGCTCATTAAAGACAGGAATCGCGGTGATGTCGGTGTATGGAAATACACTGATGTACAAGATACTCGTTTTCGTCAACTCCCTCCAAATCTGCCTGCCCGGGGATCAGTGCCCTCGGGGGAGTTCGTCTATAGCAAGGATTTTTATGTAACCTCCAGCTCCGATAAGCCGATCGAATTGCAGTTACGCATCACACGGGCAGGCGGCGAAACGTTTTCATCGGATAGTCAGAATGAATTTGGCTCACTCACCCTTGTCTCTCTTCCGCCGGCAATTTACCGGTCTGAGCAATATTCGTTAAATCGCACTTCGGCTCCCTACTCCAGTTCAACGGGTGATATCGAAAAGGTCGAGCTTTTTATGCTGGATCTGCTGGTCGACCAGCAGCGAATGGGATTCGTAGCGGATTTCAGCATGGGCGCTCATCTGAGGATCGGTAGTTCAGACAAACGTTATTCGGGTTACTACCTGGTTGGATACGGGAATGGTCAATCTATGCGAACGGGCAGTCCGGTGCGTTGGGAGCGGCCGGATGTACTGGGCAGGCATCGGAGCGAAAACGGGCGAGTTGTATTGATTTTGGCCTACGGGAAAGTAGGGCCGGTCTGGGTGAGAGACCCTATGACGAGTACTGCACTGGAGATGATCGACATGTATGGAAATCTCCATGAGCTGCGCGTGGAGCTGTCTGACGATCCGCTGACGGTCCGCGTGACCAGGCTATAAAAACCATTCGTTCAAGGAAGAACCGATGAGTACTTCTCCATCCCTGCTAGGCCAGTTGACTTCGGCGGCCTTCAAATTCGACAGTTTTGTCCGCTCGGGCGTCGATCCACGCACCGGCAGTTGCAGTTGCAGCGTGGCGCTGGACGCGGCACCGGCTGACGCGGCCGTCGGCCCGAAAGTATCAGCGACCCTGGCGTACGATTCCTTCAATGACCAGGACCTGGGGTTTGGCGCCGGTTGGGCGCTGCGCACCTGCAGCTATGACCAGCGCAGGCGAAAGTTGACCCTGACCAACGGAGAAACCTACCAACTTTTTATCGATGGAAATCAGACGGCTTTCCAGGACAAGAAACTCGATAACCTGAGCGTCACTGTGCAAGGCAGTGAGCTGGTCATTGAGCACATCGATGGGCGGATCCAGATGCTTTCCCGTCCCGGTAGCGCACACGACGAATGGCTGCTCGCCCGGGAATACAGTCCCGAGGGCAAGGAAACCCGTTATGAGTACCGTCTCGTCGTGGGTCGACGGCAGCTGGTAGCGGTCTACCGGCAGCATCGGAGGATGCTGCAGGTCGACTATGGCCAGTCCAGGTCGACGACGATTACCGTGTGGCCAGATATCCCTACGAGAAAACTCCAGTACCTGTTTGCACTGCGTAACGGAAGGCTCGAACAGATCAGGTTGATCACCGCTGAAAATGTCCCGTTGACCTGGTCCTTCGACTATTCGCGCAGCCATGGTTTTTTGCTGATGACTGAAATCCGCCAGCCAGGCGGGGCTCGGCAAGCGCTCAGGTACAAGGCTGAGGGCCATAGGCTGCCGGACGGGGCGCCGGTGCCTTATCTGCCCGTTGTGACTGAGTCGATCATGATTCCTGGCGGGGGACAGCCGATGATGATCGACAGATACGAATACTCCACGAGGAATTTTCTCGGGCATGGTTCGGGGATGCGTTGGTCCGCTGAGCGTGATGTGCTTTATGACGTCAGCGGCAATTATGAATACGCCTGCACGCAGATTCAGATGGAGCCGGGTTCAAGTGGCCTGCGTGAGGCTTCCCGGGTCATACGTACCTACAATCGCTTCCACTCGATGATTTCGCAACGAACCATCAGCGGCAGCAAGGTGCAACTGCGGGAAATCGAATACTACGATGTGCCCAATCGAGCGTTCAGGGATCAGCCCCCACAGTTCCAGCTGCAGCGTGTCGTGCGCGATAGCTTCGTAGACACCCGCGTGGCCGAAGACGCGGGCCGCAGCCGTACCCGAAGCGAGGTCACCCTGACGGCCTATGACGAACATGGGAATCTGCTGGAAAAAACCAGTCCGGGCGGGGTACGGGAAGTCTATGAGTATTTTCCGGCACAGGGCAGTGCGGAGTGTCCTGCCAGCCCTCTGGGCGTTCCCTGTTTTCTCAAGCAGAAGTCAATTATCGCCTCGGCCGATTTTGCCGCCGCGCCGACCACTGTGGTGCGTTACACCTACAGTGCACTGCCCTCGCTACTGGCTGGCCGCCGTTGTGTCCGGCTCGCCAGCGAAACCCTGTACGAGGAAGGTGTCAGCGAGCCGCGTGTGGCTTGCAGATTGGGATACATCAACAACGTTCGTGACGTTTTCCATGGTCGGTTGCAAAGCAAGATCGAAACCGTAGGCGGCGTGCGCAGCGAGCACCGTTATGCGTATCGGCATGAAAACGATAACGTTCGCACCGACCTGACCTTTAGCGCACAAGGCTTGAGTCATCGCAGACAAGACTGGCATGACGTGTGTGGCTGGTTGATCAAGACCTGTGAAACCGGTGGTAACACCGTCAGCATGGAATATGACTCGCTGGGGCAACTGATCCGTGAAACGGTAATGCCTGACACGGATCGCTCGGCGTCCCGTCAGTTCTTCTATCGGGCGGACGCCACGTCCGATGAGGGTTTGGGCAGCGTTGCCGTCAAGGATGCCCGCGGCGCCTTGACGGTCACCCACTGCGATGGACTGGGTCGCACCGTCAGGGTCGAGAAACAAGACGTCGATATGCCCGGCGCGCCAATGCGCGTGATCTATGAGGCGACATACGATGGCCTCGGGCGTCTGCAATCAGATAAGGAAACCGACTGGTTCAACGGTGAGCCGAAAACCCTGCAGACCCATTACGGTTACGACGAGTGGGGGCATCGGAACCGCACCAGCCGACGTGGGGATGTGATCGTTCACGATGAGATCGACCCGGTAGCACGCACGCGTACCGAGTGGAGGGAGGGCGGCGGCAAGACCCGTACCGTCATCAACTCGCTGAAGAAACCATCGCGGGTCGAACGCGTGGACCTGAAGGGCGTTGTGCAAGAGGTGAGCATCTACGAATACGATGGTCTGGGACGGTGCATCAAGCAAACGGCGTCCGATGGTGGGGTCACCCTCTACAGCTACGACTTGGCCGGTCGTGTGCTGGACACGACACTGCCCGACGGTACCGTGATCCAGAAAACATACGCCCCACAGAGCCAGGGAGACTATCCCACCCAGATCAGCGCAAACGGCTATGTGGTGGGGAACCGTACCTATGACGGGCTGATGCGCATTATCAGCAATCAGTGTGGCGGTCGTACCGAACGGATGATCTATGAAGGGTCCGGCAGGAACGCTTCGCAGAAGATCACTGCGGCTGGAAAAACGTTGTGCTTCACCCTCGATCCCTTGCTCGAGGATGGCGTCATCAGCCGCTCCGGCAGCCAGGCGCCCGTTGCGGCAAGGCATCGGTTCGACCCGCGTACGGGCTTGCTTCAGGAGTCGGCCAATGCGCTGGTGCAGCGACGGGTGGAGTATTGGCCCTCCGGCCGGCTCAGCCAGGAATCGTGGGTTACGGCGCTCGACCGGTTCGAAAGCGGACAAATCTATTCGTTGATGGGCAAGCCGATTCTCCACACGGACGTCAACGGTACGGTCCGCGCCTGGCTATATGATCGGACGGGGCGCCTGACGAGCGTCACCCAGGGCCCCGCCGATGTCCCGGCTCAGGAGCGCGTCACCGCCACGTACGCGTACGACGCTCAAGAGCAGGTCAAATGCATGACCGTCACCGATCCGCGATCGGGGCTTACGATGGTGGCTGACCTGGTACACGACGAATTTGGCCGGGAAATCCTTCGACGATCCTCGTCCCAGGGAAATGACGTCGTCGAACTGGCCCAGTCGTTCGGTCCGGGCGACAAGCTCAGCCAGCGTACGCTCACGTCCAGCGCAGTCTTGCGTGTCGAAACGTTTGCCTATGACCCGCGGGGCCGGTTGACGCGCTACGCCTGCCAAGGCCAGCAAGCACCGGTGGATGCCCAAGGCAACGTCATCGTTGCGCAGGATTACACCTACGACTTTCTCGATAACATCCGCCAGGTGGTCACGCATTTCCCTGGTGGCGAGAACACCGCAACGTATCGATATGAGCAGACGGATAAGACGCAGCTCAGCGGTGTAACCCACAGCCATCCTGACTATGCCTCTGCCAACTCGACGTTCCGGTACGACGATGACGGCAACCTGCTCAACGATTCCCAGGGACGCCAGTTGGCCTATGACGAATTGGGTCGCCTGGAGACTGTGAGGGCGGCTGACTCGGGGGTGACATTGGCACGCTATCGGTACGACGCCTCAGACCGACTGCATGCCGTTGACTGGGCGGGGCAAAAACCGTGTCGGCGTTTCTACCATGAGGAGCGGTTAAGCAGCGAAGTCACGGGCGAGGTCAGCCGAAGCATCCTGCACGAGGAGCAGCAGTTGCTGGCGTTGTCCGAGGGTCGGGAGACGGTGCTCTTCGGGACCGATGGTTGCGGTAACGTCCTGCAAGTGCTCGCCGATGGCGATACCACCCGGCATGCCTATCCGCCCTATGGACAACGCTCGGCGTCAAATGGGTTGGGCCGTCTGTTCGGTCTCGGCGGCGAACCGCTGGATCCGGTGACCGGCTGTTATCTGCTTGGCAACGGCTATCGGGCCTACGATCCGATGCTGATGCGATTTCACCGGCCAGATAGCTGGAGCCCTTTCGATGGCGGTGGTCTCAATGCCTATGCTTATTGTCTTGGGGACCCGATCAATCTGAGGGATCCGACCGGCCATATTTCCACCTGGGGCTGGATCAAGATCGGTATGACCGCGGCTTTCGCGATTGCGTCCGTTGCGTTCACCCTCGTTACCCTGGGTGCTTCCGCACCCTTGATAGGGATGTCGTTTTCCGCCGCAGCGGCCTTGACGCTGGAGGTGGTGTCGGGGGCGGCGTCGATAGCCTCGATCGTGCTGGAAGAGGCGGCTCCGGATGCCGTTGCCACTCAGGTCCTGAGCTACGCCAGCCTTGCCTTGGGCGCTGTCTCCGGCGGCGCGTCCCTGACGGGGAAGTTGCTGGGCAGGGGGACATCGGTTGCCTTGCGCAATACGGTCGATTCGCTGGGTGACACCGTGACATTGGGCCGTCGCAATGCCTTGCGCGGGACGCGCATCGGTGGCTATGCCAAGGCGACGAGTCCTTTGATCCGGGGTGGGGGACGGCGCAACCTCATGGCTGTGCAAAACGATCTCAAAGATGTGCTGACCGCCAAGGATGTGGTCAGTTATGCCCACTACCCGATCAAGGGGGTCACCTACACAATCGACAGGGACAAGTACATTGAAAAAGCCCGAGGGTTTCTGGGGCTGACCGAGGAAGGTTCCAGTAACCCTCAGCGTGGCGAGGCCCCTCACGATATCTACGGTGACATCAGAGAGCGAAGCTCGGATATCCGATTCCCATGAAGATACCGCGCAACGTGCGTCGTATATAAATTATTGATATATGTGAATCGATAAAAGATATTGTTAAGGCATAAAAAATGTCGGTATCTTCCGTACCACGCCAGCGATAGCACTTCGCTGGCACCTCACATAGGCCGTCGTCGATGACGACAGTGATATTCGATAAGGACACTGCATGAAAAAGGTTCTGTTGTTCACCGCATTGGCGGCAGCCCTGACCTCGGGCCTGACCCAGGCGGCGGATAAATTGGTGGTAGCGGCAACACCGGTGCCACACGCTGAAATCCTCGAACTGATCAAGCCGGCTCTGGCCAAGGAAGGCGTCGACCTGCAGGTCAAGGTTTTCACCGACTACGTCCAGCCCAACGTACAGGTAGACCAGAAGCGCCTGGACGCCAACTACTTCCAGACCCTGCCGTACCTGAAGAACTTCAACGAAGGCAAAGGCACGAATCTGGTGACTGTGATAGGCGTTCACGTCGAACCGTTCGGTGGCTATTCAAAGAAGTATAAAAACCTGGCCGATCTGCCAAACGGCGCGACCATCGCGCTGCCTAACGAAGGCAGCAACAGCGGGCGTGCTCTGCTTCTGCTGCAGAAGGCTGGCCTGATCGAGCTCAAGGATCCGAAAAACGCCCTGGCCACGCCGAAAGACGTCGCCAAGAACCCGCACAACTTCAAGTTCAAGGAACTGGAATCGGCCATGCTGCCGCGGGTTCTGGACCAGGTTGACCTGGATCTGATCAACACCAACTATGCTCTGGAAGCGGGTCTTAACCCAGCCAAGGATGCCCTGGTGATCGAAGGTTCGGATTCGCCCTACGTCAACTTCCTGGTGGCCCGTCCTGACAACAAGGACAACCCGGCCATCCAGAAACTGGCCAAGGCCCTGACCAGTCCTGAAGTGAAAGCCTTCATCGAGAAGAAATACAGCGGCGCGGTACTGCCGGCGTTCTGATCGGACAACGTATTAAAAAACGCCGACGGCTTTACCAGCGTCGGCGTTTTTTTATGCAAGCGCTTTGGCTACACGGGGTGTCTCTTCAACGCCCGGCGCAGCGCTACCAGCAGTTTGACGATGTCTTGTGGGTCGAGGGTCTGCGGGGCTTTAACGTCAGCCATTCTTATCTTCCTTGTGGGGGGCTCAGGGAGTCTGGCCATAAGCTGCGGTTCCTTGGAGAGGTTCATGGAACCTGTCCCGCAGCATCAGGAAAAATAGCCTGCTTGCGGAGCCGCTGCAAATACCGTCGATCGCTGCGCCACGCTTCGCTCGATACGCCTACAGTGGAACTGTGCGTGCGTTGAACCCTGTTCTAAGCTCACAGTCGTATCCGTCACTGGCACGTCCGTACAACGCAAAGGAGTCTGCATGGCTGGTCCCCGAATCAAACTGGTTGTTGGCTTGGGTTTTTGCGTGTTGTTGGCGGGATGCGGTGACGAAAAGCCCGGGGAAAAAGCGTTGCCGCGGGTGTTCGTACAGCAGGCCATGCCCACCGAGTATGCGGCCTCGGTGACCCTGACCGGCGACGTCCAGGCTCGGGTGAAAACAGACCTGTCGTTCCGCGTGGGCGGCAAGATCATCGAACGCAAGGTCGACGTGGGCGACCGTGTCTCGGCCCGGCAGGTACTGGCCCGGCTCGACCCGCGGGACTTGCAGACCAATGTCGACTCCGCCGAGGCCCAGGTGGCCGCCGAACAGGCGCGGGTCAAGCAGAGTGCGGCGGCGTTCGTGCGCCAGCAGAAGCTCTTGCCCAAGGGCTACACCAGCCAGAGCGAATACGACGCGGCCCAGGCGCAACTGCGCAGCAGCCAAAGTGCATTGACGGCTGCCCAGGCTCAACTGGCCAATGCGCGGGAGCAATTGAGCTACACCGCATTGATTGCCGACGCCCCGGGTATCATCACGGCGCGGCAGGCGGAGGTCGGTCAGGTGGTACAGGCCACTGAGCCGATTTTCAGCCTGGCCCGCGATGGCGAGCGTGATGCGGTGTTCAACATCTACGAATCCTTGCTGAGCGAGCCGCCCTCGGATCCGGCGATTGTCATCAGCCTGTTGGACAACCCCGCGATCCAGACCACCGGCAAGGTGCGCGAAATCACCCCGGCGGTGTCCGCCGAGACCGGCACCGTGCAGGTCAAGGTCACCCTCGACGATCTGCCCGAAGGCATGCGCCTGGGGTCGGTGGTCAGTGCCACCGCCAAGTCCGCCGGCAAGACTGCGGTGGAGCTGCCATGGTCAGCCTTGACCAAGGACCTCCGGGAGCCGGCCGTGTGGCTGGTGGACGGCGAGGGCAGGGCACAATTGCGAACCGTCACCGTCGGGCGCTACCTGACCGGCAAGGTCATCATCAGCGACGGCCTCAAGGGCGGCGAAAAAGTGGTCACCGCCGGCGGGCAATTGCTGCACCCCGGCGTACGGGTCGAGATTGCCGAAAATACCTATGAAAAACCCCCGACAGGAGCCCAGCCATGAAGCGCTTGTGGATGATCTCGGCCGGGTTGTTGCTCGTGGCCTGTTCGAAAGAAGAAGCGCCGCCGGAGCCGGTGCGCCCGGTATTGTCAGTTGAGGTCCGGGCCTTGGATCAACAGGCGCTGGGACGGTTCGCCGGCAATATCCAGGCACGTTATGAAAGCAACGTCGGTTTCCGTGTGCCGGGACGGATCGCCAGCCGCAACGTCGATGTCGGTGCCGAAGTGAAGAAGGGCGACCTGCTCGCCACCCTCGATCCCACCGATCAGCAGAACCAGCTGCGCGCCGCCCAGGGCGACCTGGCGCGGATCGAGGCGCAGTACATCAATGCCCAGGCCAATGCCCGTCGGCAACAGCAACTGTTCGACCGGGGCGTCGGTGCCCAGGCGCAGTTGGATATGGCCCAGACCGAGCTGAAAACCACCGGGGCCTCCCTGGAACAGGCCCGGGCCGCCGTGGAGCAGGCCCGCGACCAACTCAACTACAGCGAACTGCGGACCGACCATGACGCCATCGTTACCGCCTGGAACGCCGAGGCCGGGCAAGTGGTGACAGCCGGCCAGCAAGTGGTGACCCTGGCGCGACCGGACGTCAAGGAGGCGGTGATCGACCTGCCGGCCGGGCTGGCCGAGCGTCTGCCCGAGGACGTGGTGTTCGAGGTCAGCGCGCAACTGGACCCGGCCACCCGCACCACCGCCATCGTGCGTGAGATCGAGCCCCAGGCCCAGAGCGCTACCCGCACCCGCCGGGCGCGCCTGACCCTCACCGATACCCCGCCGGGCCTGCGTCTGGGCACGGCCATCAGCGTGACCCTGAGCTCGGCCATCGAACCACGGATCGAACTGCCGCTCAGTGCCTTGCAAGAGGTCGATGGCAAGGCTCGGATCTGGCTCGTCGACCCGCAGAGCCAGACCGTCTCGCCCCGTGATGTGCGCATCCTTGAGCGATCGGCCGACACGGTACTGGTGGCCAACGGCATCAAGCCCGGCGACCGCGTGGTCAGCGCCGGCGTGAACAGCCTCCAGCCGGGGCAGAAAGTGAAACTTGACGAGGACGCACGATGAAAGGGCCCTTTAACCTCTCCGAATGGGCCCTGCGGCATCAGTCATTCGTCTGGTACCTGATGTTCGTTGCGCTGCTGATGGGCGTGTTTTCCTACATGAACCTGGGGCGCGAGGAAGACCCGTCGTTCACCATCAAGACCATGATCATCCAGACGCGCTGGCCCGGCGCAACCCAGGAGGAAACCCTCAAGCAGGTCACCGACCGCATCGAGAAGAAACTCGAGGAGCTCGATTCCCTCGATTATGTGAAAAGCTACACCCGGCCCGGGGAGTCGACGGTGTTCGTGTATCTGCGCGATACCACCAGCGCCAAGGACATTCCCGAGATCTGGTACCAGGTGCGCAAGAAGATCAACGACATTCGCGGTGACTTTCCCGAGGGCTTGCAAGGACCTGGGTTCAACGATGAGTTCGGCGACGTCTATGGTTCGGTGTATGCCTTTACCGGCGATGGCCTGTCGATGCGCCAGTTGCGTGACTACGTGGAGCAAGTGCGTGCCGAGATCCGCGATGTGCCCGGTCTGGGCAAGGTGGAAATGATCGGCGAGCAGAACGAGGTGCTGTACCTGAACTTCTCCACGCGCAAGCTCGCCGCCCTGGGCATCGACCAGCGCCAGGTGGTGCAGAGCCTGCAATCGCAGAACGCAGTGACCCCCGCCGGGGTGATCGATGCCGGCCCCGAGCGTATTTCCGTGCGCACCTCGGGGCAGTTCCAGTCGGAGAAAGACCTGGCCAACGTCAACTTGCGGCTCAATGACCGCTTCTATCGACTGGCCGACATCGCCGAGATCAGCCGCGGTTACGTCGACCCCGCCACGCCGATGTTTCGTTTCAATGGCACACCGGCGATTGGCCTGGCCATCGCCATGAAGAAGGGCGGCAACATCCAGGAATTCGGCAAGGCCCTGCACGCGCGCATGAACGAACTGACCGCCGACCTGCCGGTGGGCGTCGGCGTGCACACGGTGTCGGATCAGGCCGAAGTGGTGAAGGAGGCGGTGGGCGGCTTCACCAGTGCCTTGTTCGAGGCGGTGGTGATCGTACTGGTGGTCAGTTTCATCAGCCTGGGCATCCGCGCCGGGCTGGTGGTGGCCTGCTCGATTCCGCTGGTGCTGGCGATGGTCTTCCTGTTCATGGAGTACAGCGGCATCACCATGCAGCGGATCTCCCTCGGTGCGTTGATCATCGCCCTCGGCCTGCTGGTGGACGACGCGATGATCACCGTGGAGATGATGGTCACGCGCCTTGAAAAAGGCGAAACCAAGGAACAGGCCGCCACGTTCGCCTATACCTCGACTGCATTCCCGATGCTCACCGGGACCCTGGTGACCGTGGCGGGTTTCGTGCCCATCGGCCTGAACGCCAGCTCCGCCGGCGAATACACCTTTACCCTGTTCGCGGTGATCGCCGTGGCGATGCTGGTGTCGTGGGTCGTCGCGGTGCTGTTTGCCCCGGTGATCGGCGTGCATATCCTCAGCACCAACGTAAAACCCCACGACAAGGAGCCAGGGCGGATCGGTCGGGCGTTCAACGGTGGTCTGCTGTGGGCGATGCGCAACCGCTGGTGGGCCATCGGCATCACCGTGCTGCTGTTCGTGCTGTCGGTGTTCTGTATGCGTTTCGTGCAGAACCAGTTCTTTCCCTCTTCGGACCGGCCGGAGATCCTGGTGGACCTCAACCTGCCGCAAAACGCTTCGATGGATGAAACCCGCAAGGCCGTCGACCGCCTGGAAGCGACCCTCAAGGACGATCCGGACATCGCGCGCTGGAGCACCTACATCGGTGAGGGCGCGATTCGTTTCTACCTGCCGCTGGACCAGCAACTGCAGAACCCGTACTACGCGCAGTTGGTGATCGTCAGCAAGGGCCTGGAGTCGCGTACGGCACTCACCGAGCGTCTGCAAAAGCGTCTGCGCGAAGACTTCGTCGGAATTGGCAGCTACGTGCAGTCGCTGGAAATGGGGCCACCGGTGGGACGGCCGATTCAGTATCGGGTCAGTGGCAAGGACATCGATCAGGTGCGCAAGCACGCCATCGAACTGGCCACTGAGTTGGACAAGAACTCGCACATCGGCGAAATCATTTACGACTGGAACGAGCCGGGCAAGGTACTGCGCGTCGACATCGCCCAGGACAAGGCTCGGCAACTGGGCTTGTCTTCCGAGGACGTCGCCCGGTTGATGAACAGCATCGTCAGTGGGTCGCCGGTGACTCAGGTTGACGATGATATCTACCTGATCAACGTCGTCGGGCGTGCCGAGGATGCTGAACGTGGGTCGCCGGAAACCCTGCAGAACCTGCAGATCGTCACCCCAAGCGGGACCTCGATTCCGCTGCTGGCATTCGCCACCGTGCGCTATGAACTGGAGCAACCCTTGGTGTGGCGGCGTGACCGTAAGCCGACCATCACCATCAAGGCCGCCGTGCGCGATGAAATCCAACCCACCGACCTGGTGAAGCAACTGCAACCGGACATCGATAAATTCGCCGCCGGCCTGCCGGTGGGCTACAAGGTCGCCACCGGCGGTACCGTGGAAGAGAGCAGCAAGGCCCAGGGCCCGATTGCCAGCGTCGTGCCGCTGATGCTGTTTTTGATGGCGACGTTCCTGATGATCCAACTGCACAGCGTGCAGAAGCTGTTCCTGGTGGCGAGTGTCGCGCCCCTCGGCTTGATCGGCGTGGTGCTGGCGCTGGTGCCGACGGGCACGCCCATGGGCTTTGTGGCGATCCTCGGGATCCTCGCGTTGATCGGCATCATCATCCGTAACTCGGTGATCCTGGTGACCCAGATCGATGAGTATGAGCGTGCCGGCTACACGCCTTGGGACGCCGTGGTGGAAGCCACCGAGCACCGACGCCGGCCGATCCTGTTGACGGCGGCCGCGGCGAGCCTGGGGATGATCCCCATTGCGCGGGAGGTGTTCTGGGGGCCCATGGCCTACGCAATGATTGGCGGGATCATCATTGCGACCCTGCTGACCTTGTTGTTCCTGCCAGCGCTGTATGTGGCCTGGTACAGGATTCGCGAGCCGCAGCGCGATTGAGGGGGGCTGCCATGCAGCCCATCGCGAGCAGGCTCGCTCCCACAGGGATTGCGGTGATCAACATTTTCGTGAACAACCGAGATCCAATGTGGGAGCCTGCTCGCGATGAGGCCAGCCCTGTCAGCCTGGTTTTTTACTTACGCAACAACCGCAACCCATTGAACACCACCAGCAAGCTCACCCCCATGTCGGCAAACACCGCCATCCACAGGGTGGCGAATCCGGTGAAGGTCACGCCGAGAAAGATCGCCTTCACCACCAGGGCCAGGGCGATGTTCTGCTTGAGGATGGCCGAGGTTTGTCGGGACAGCCGAATGAAGGCGGGGATCTTGCGCAGGTCGTCGTCCATCAGGGCGACGTCGGCCGTTTCGATGGCGGTATCGGTGCCGGCGGCCGCCATGGCGAAGCCGATCTCCGCACGGGCCAGGGCAGGGGCGTCGTTGATACCGTCGCCGACCATGCCGACGCGATGCCCTTTGGCGTACAAGTCCTCGATGGCCCGCAGTTTGTCTTCCGGCAACAAGTCACCCCGGGCCTGATCCATGCCCACCTCCCCGGCAATCGCCTCGGCGGTATGGGCGTTGTCGCCGGTAAGCATCAGGGTCTTGATGCCCAGGTCGTGCAATTGCCGGATGGCTTCGCGGCTGGAGTCCTTCACCGTGTCGGCCACGGCGAACAAGGCCAGTGGGCCCGAGCGGTCGAGCAGCAGCACCACAGACTTGCCCTGTTTTTCCAGGGCGAAGAGTCGCTCTTCCAGTTCTGGCGAGCACAGGCCCAGGTCTTCCACCAGGCGATGATTGCCCAAGTGATAAGTCGTGCCGTCGATATCGCCACGCACACCGCGTCCTGGTAATGCCTCGAAGTTATCCACAACCTGCGGTGTCAGTGGTTTATCCACAGCCGCTATCGCTTTTGACACTGGATGGTCGGAGCGGGCGGCGAGGCTGGCGGCCAGGGCCGGCGCGGTGGTTTCCATCGTCGGGTCCAGCGGCAGGTAATCGGTTTGCACCGGTTTGCCGTGGGTGATCGTGCCAGTCTTGTCCAGTGCCAGGTAATCCAGTTTGTAACCGCCCTCCAGATACACGCCGCCCTTGACCAGGATGCCCTTGCGCGCCGCTGCGGCGAGGCCGCTGACGATGCTCACCGGGGTGGAAATCACCAGCGCGCAAGGACAGGCCACCACCAGCAACACCAGCGCCCGGTAAATCCAGTCGAACCACGCTGCTGCCATGAACAGCGGCGGGATGACGGCCACCGCCAGTGCCAGGGCGAACACTGCCGGAGTGTAGATTTTTGAGAATTGATCGACGAAGCGCTGGGTCGGTGCCCGTGAACCCTGGGCTTGTTCCACGGCGTGGATGATCCGGGCCAGGGTGGAATGCTCGGCCTTCGCCGTCACGGTGTATTCCAGCTCACCGGCCTGGTTGATCGTGCCGGCGAACACCTTGTCGCCCACGGTTTTCTCCACCGGCAGGCTTTCGCCGGTGATGGGCGCCTGGTCGATAGTGGATCGACCGGCCACCACATCACCATCCAGACCAACGCGCTCACCGGGGCGAACCCGCACCCGCGCCCCTGGAGCGATGGTCTTGACCTCCTGCACTTGCCAGGCGCCATCGGCCTGTTGCACGGTGGCCTGTTCCGGCGCCATCTGCATCAAGCCGCTGATGGCATTGCGCGCTCGGTCAAGGGATTTGGCTTCGATCAGTTCGGCCACGGTGAACAGGAACATCACCATCGCAGCTTCCGGCCATTGACCGATCAACACCGCGCCGGTCACGGCGATGCTCATCAGGGCGTTGATGTTCAAATTGAGGTTCTTGAGGGCGATCCAGCCTTTCTTGTACGTACCGAGGCCGCCGCTGAGGATCGAAACCAAGGCGATGATGGCGACCACCCAATTCGGTGCTGCACCCGTGAAATGGATCACTTCGGCGCCCAACGCGGTGACACCGGACAGCGCCAGCGGCCACCAGGGTTTGGTCGGGGCGGGCAGACTGGCGGTTTCTTTCTCCTGGCCCGGCGTCAGTGGCTCGGCTTGCATGCCCAGGGACTTGATCGCCTCGATGATCGGCGTGTCGTCAGGCAGCGCGTGGGTCACGCCGAGTACGCGGTTGATCAGGTTGAATTCCAGCCGCTGCACGCCTTCAAGCTTGCCGAGCTTGTTCTGGATCAGCGTCTGTTCGGTGGGGCAGTCCATGGCTTCGATGCGAAAACTGCTCTGGCGCGAACCTTTCGTCGGCACTTTGCCAAGATCGATGACCGCCGGGGGCGCCTTCGAGGCGCAGCAGGCGTGCCCATGGTCATGGCCGTGGCCGGGTTTGTGGGTATGGAGGGAATCGCTCATCAGTGACATCCATGAAAAGTACCTGTTGCGCAGTAAAGACCCTGTAGCCACTATAGGGTCAAGCACTTGTTCTGGAGACAGCATCATGAAAATCGGAGAACTGGCCAGGCTCACCGACTGCCAGGTCGAAACGATCCGCTACTACGAACGCGAAGGCCTGCTGCCGGAGCCGGCCCGCAGCGACGGCAACTACCGTGTCTATACCCAGGCCCATGCCGAGCGGCTGACGTTCATCCGCAACTGCCGCACCCTGGACATGACCCTGGAGGAAATCCGCAGCCTCCTGGCCCTGCGCGACAGCCCTCAGGACCAGTGCGAAAGCGTCAATGCACTGATTGACGAGCACATCCTCCACGTCAAGGCCCGCATCGACGGCCTGCTGGCCTTGCAGGCACAACTGATCGACCTGCGCCATCGCTGCGGCGAGGGACCAGACCCGGATCAATGCGGGATCTTGCAGCGCCTGGAAGTGAGCGGGGCGGTGGCGCCGGAGGTGGAGCACTCACATGTGGGCAGGAGTCATGGGCATTGAGGGCCTTGAACCCTAAGGAAATCCAATGTGGGAGCGGGCTTGCTCCCACAGTAGAGAGGCGTCGGGGCTCAGACCGCCATCGGCGCGGTCATCGGCGCATGGTGCTGGTAGCCTTCGAGGGAGAAGTCGCTCGGCTCCACCAGTTCCAGCCACTCCGGCTGGTAAACGCCGGTCTTGGCAAACTCCGGCACGCGCTCGGAAATCACCAGTTTGGGCATCGGGAACGGCTCGCGCTTGAGCTGTTCATTGAGCATGTCCAGGTGGTTTTCGTAGACGTGGGCGTCGCCGATGAAATAGGTGAACCAGCGCGGTGTGTAGCCGGTCAGGCGACCGATCAGGCTCAGCAAGGCGGCGCCTTCGGTGAGGTTGAACGGCGTGCCCAGGCCCAGGTCGTTGGAGCGGATGTAGAGGGTCAGGGAAATTTCCTTTGTCTCGACATTCGGGTGGAACTGATAGAGCAGATGGCACGGTGGCAGGGCCATTTCGTCGAGTTGGGCGCAGTTCCAGCCGTGGAACAGGATGCGCCGGCTGCCCGGGTCCTTGATGATGGTGTCGACGCACTGGCGCACCTGGTCGATGGCCTTGTACAGCACCACGTAGGCCTGGCCGTTTTCTTCGCCTTCGGCGATCTGCCGGTAGCCCTGGGCCAGGGTCTGTTCGATGGCCGCCGGATTGTTCAGGGGGATCTGCTTGTAGGCCGGCCACTTGCGCCACTGTACGCCGTAGATCTCGCCCAGGTCGTCTTCGCCCTGGCGGAACGGGTTGGCCAGCCACTGGGCGTTCTCGTTGGCGTTCTGATCCCAGACCTTGCAGCCCAGGGCGCGGAATTCGGCGGCGTTGTTAACCCCACGCAGGAAACCGCACATCTCGCCGATCGCCGATTTGAAGGCCAGCTTGCGGGTGGTGATGGCCGGGAAACCGTCCTTCAAGTCATAGCGCAGCATGGCGCCCGGGAAACTGATGGTGTTCACGCCCGTACGGTTGGCTTGCTTGGTGCCGTTCTTGATGACGTGGGCCACCAGATCAAGATATTGCTTCATGGGTTACCTGTGTCCTTGAACCCGGAGCGGCGCCCCGGGGTTCGAATTAAGCCTTGGCCGCTGCTGCCGGCGCGCGGTGATAAGCCAGCCAGATCAGTACCAGTCCACCGATGATCATCGGCAGGCACAGTACCTGGCCCATGGTCAGCCAGTTCCAGGCCAGATAGCCGAGCTGTGCGTCCGGCACGCGAACGAATTCAACGATGAACCGGAAGATCCCGTAGAACAGCGCGAACATGCCCGACACCGCCATGGTCGGCCGTGGTTTGCGCGAGAACAGCCAGAGAATCAGGAACAATGCCACGCCTTCGAGGGCGAACTGATAAAGCTGCGACGGATGGCGTGGCAACTGCGCCGGATCGCTGAACGGCGGGAAGACCATCGCCCACGGCACGTCGGTCGGCTTGCCCCACAATTCGGCGTTGATGAAGTTACCGATGCGCCCGGCGCCCAGGCCGATCGGCACCATGGGGGCGACGAAGTCCATCAGCTCGAAGAACGACTTGTTGTTGCGCTTGCCGAACCAGACCGCCGCCAGCATCACGCCGATGAAACCGCCGTGGAACGACATGCCGCCCTTCCAGACCTCGAAGATCAGCGTCGGGTTGGCCAGGTAGGCGCTCAGGTCGTAAAACAGCACATAGCCCAGGCGTCCGCCGACGATCACGCCCATGGACAGCCAGAACACCAGATCGGACAGCTTCTCCTTGTTCCAGGTCGGGTCGAAACGGTTGAGCCGGCGCGACGCCAGCAGCCAGGCGCCGCCGATGCCGACCAGGTACATCAGACCGTACCAGTGGATTTTCAGCGGGCCGATGGCCAGGGCCACCGGATCGATCTGCGGGTAAGGCAGCATGGACATTCCTCGTAAACGTCAAAAATACCCGGGCGACCCTGCCACCTCGGGATTAAGCCAGGATTGCGTCAGAACAGGAAACTTACGCCAACGCAGAACAGCAAAGCGGCGAACAACCGCTTGAGCAAGCGCGGCGACAAGCGATGGGCCAGCCGCGCGCCGAAGCGGGCGAAGACCATGCTGGTCAGGGCGATGCCCAGCAGCGCCGGCAAATACACAAAACCGAGACTATGGGCCGGCAACAGCGGGTCACGCCACCCCAGAATCATGAAACTTGCGGCACTGACCAAGGCAATCGGCAAGCCACAGGCCGAAGAGGTCGCCACCGCCTGTTGCATCGGCACACTGCGCCAGGTCAGGAACGGCACGGTCAGCGAGCCGCCGCCGATGCCGAAGATCGCCGAGGCCCAGCCGATCACCGAGCCGGCCAGGGTCAGCCCGGCCTTGCCCGGTACCGTGCGGCTGGCCTTGGGCTTGAGATCCAGGCCCAGCTGCGCGGCAACGATCAGGGCGAACACGCCGATGATCTTCTGCAAGTGCGGGCCGGCAATCGCTTCGGCGGTGATGGCACCGAATCCGGCGCCGATCAGGATTCCCAAGGTCATCCAGGTGAAAATCGGCCAGCGCACCGCGCCTTTGCGCTGATGCTCGCGCACGGCATTGACCGAGGTAAAGATGATCGACGCCAGGGACGTGCCGACGGCCAGATGCGTCAACACCTGCGGGTCGAAGCCCTGCAAGGTGAAACTGAACACCAGCACCGGGACAATGATGATCCCGCCCCCCACGCCGAACAGCCCGGCCAGCACACCGGCGCAGGCGCCGAGCAGCAGATAGAGCACAAATTCCACCAACGTCTCCCCGCCCATCCCCGAAACAAGAGCGGCATGGTAACGGATCCATGGCCTCGGGCTCCACTGAAGGCGATGGATGCGCGGGCGATGTGTCGGTTAGAGTGGAACGTCAATCCGATACAAAACCCTGTGGCGAGGGGATTTATCCCCGTCGGGGCGCGAAGCGGCCCTGAAACCGGGCACCTCGGTGTGCCAGATAGATCGCTTTGGGGCTGCTGCGCAGCCCAGCGGGGATAAATCCCCTCGCCACAGGAACTGTGCTGGGTCTTGTTTAACGGGGACTACCTGATGTGCCTGATCGTATTTGCCTGGCGCCCCGGCCATGACCGGCCGCTGATCGTGGCGGCCAACCGCGACGAGTTCTACGCAAGACCGACCCTGCCCCTGGCGCAGTGGGAAGATGCGCCTGATGTCTATGCCGGCCGCGACCTTGAGGCTGGCGGCACCTGGCTTGGCATGAGTGCCGGCGGTCGCTTTGCGGCCCTGACCAACATCCGCGATCCAGGTCAGCTTCCGGCGCTCAAGTCGCGCGGCGAACTGGTGGCGCGGTTTCTCACGGGGCATCTGCCGATTGCTGACTACCTGAGTGAAGTGGTGCCCCGCGCTGCGGAGTACGGCGGTTTCAATCTGTTGCTCGGCGACGGCACCGAGCTGTGGCACTACCACGCCCGCGATGCGCGGCCCCAACGCCTGACCGAAGGCCTCTACGGTTTATCGAACGCCGGGTTGAACACGCCGTGGCCAAAACTGCTCAAGGCACGTGCGGCGCTAGGCGAGGTGCTGGACGATCCGCAGCCACAGGCCTTGCTGGCGCTGCTCAACGACCCACACCCGGCTCCGGTGGCGGACTTGCCGGACACTGGCGTGGGGCTGGCGACCGAGACGTTGCTGTCGAGCGTGTTCATTGCCAGCCCGGCTTATGGGACGCGGGCGAGTACGGCGTTGATTGTCCATGCCGATGGGGCGCGGCACATGGTCGAGCGCAGCTTCGGGCCGCATGGGGGGCATTTGGGGGAGGTTGAGGTCAGGGTTTAGTTTTGCGATGAGGCCTCCGGCTAGAGCGTCTTGTTCGAAGCCGGATTGATCATCCGCGCCAGTCCAAGGTTCTTCAGCGCCAGCTGCAAGGAACTGTGGATGACCTGCGGATTATCGATGCTCATCACTTCCGCCAGCAGTTCCTGGGCCTTGCTCAGGTTGATCTGGCGCAGCATCCACTTCACCTTCGGCAAGTTGGTGGCGTTCATCGACAGGCTGTCGAAACCCATCGCCATGAGCAGCACCGCCGCCGCCGGGTCGCCGGCCATTTCGCCGCAGATGCTGACCGGCTTGCCTTCGGCATGGGCGTCGCGGACCACGGTCTGCAGGGCTTGCAGCACCGCCGGGTGCAGGTAGTCGTACAGGTCGGCCACCCGCGGGTTGTTGCGGTCCACGGCCAGCAGATATTGGGTCAGGTCGTTGGAACCCACC
This sequence comes from Pseudomonas sp. AF32, assembly GCF_022342325.2. NCBI lineage: Bacteria > Pseudomonadati > Pseudomonadota > Gammaproteobacteria > Pseudomonadales > Pseudomonadaceae > Pseudomonas > Pseudomonas sp. AF32. The sequence goes on from NZ_RQJK02000009.1 coordinate 128,584, forward strand.
GACAGGAAATCCACCTGCCGCGCAAGCTCCCTGGTCTGGTACACCGCCGCCGGAATCTCGATCATCACGCCCACGGGCGGCATCGGCACGTCGGTGCCTTCGTCGCGCACTTCGCCCCAGGCCCGATGAATCAGGTGCAGGGCTTCTTCCAGTTCGTGGATGCCGGAGATCATCGGCAGCAGGATGCGCAGGTTGTTCAGGCCTTCGCTGGCCTTGAGCATGGCGCGGGCCTGGACCAGGAAGATTTCCGGGTGGTCGAGCGTCACGCGAATGCCGCGCCAGCCGAGGAACGGGTTCTCTTCCTTGATCGGGAAGTAGGACAGGGCCTTGTCGCCGCCGATGTCCAGGCTGCGCATGGTCACCGGTTGCGGATGGAACGCGGCCAGTTGCTCACGATAGATCGCCAGTTGTTCCTTCTCGCTGGGGAAGCGCTGGTTGATCATGAAGGGCACTTCGGTGCGGTACAGGCCCACGCCCTCGGCCCCGCGCTTCTGCGCCCGGGCGACGTCGGCGAGTAGGCCGGTGTTGACCCACAATGGCATGCGGTGGCCGTCGGGCGTGACGCAAGGCAGGTCCCGCAGCGCATCCAGGCCCAGGGACAGTTGCTTTTCTTCCTCCACCACATCGGCGAACTGCTTGCGCAACACGTCGCTGGGGTTGGTGTAGACCTCGCCGTGGTAGCCGTCGACGATCATCTGGATGCCGTCGACCTTGGAGTACGGCAGGTCCACCAGGCCCATCACCGTCGGGATGCCCATGGCTCGCGCCAGGATCGCGACGTGGGAGTTGCCCGAACCCAGCACCGAGACCAGGCCCGCCAGCTTGCCTTCGGGCACTTCGCCGAGCATCGCCGGGGTCAGTTCCTCGCTGACCAGGATGGTGTTGTCCGGGTAGACCAGGGTCTGCTGGCGCTCCTGCTGCAGGTAGGCCAGCAGCCGGCGGCCGAGGTCCTTGACGTCGGAGGCACGCTCGCGCAGGTAGGCGTCGTCCATCAGTTCGAAGCGGTTGACGTGGTCGGTCACCACCTGACGCAACGCGCCCTGGGCCCACTGGCCGGTCTTGATGACCGTGGTCACCTCGCTGCCCAGGGAGGCATCGTCGAGCATCATCAGGTAAACGTCGAACAGCGCACGTTCTTCAGGGCGCAACTGTGTAGCGAGTTTTGCCGAGAGGGCGCGCATGTCGGCCCGCACGCCTTCGATGGCGGTCTTGAACAGCGCCAGTTCGGCATCGATATCGCTGATGGCCTTGTCCGGCACCACGTCCAGGTCGGCAGGTGGCAGCATGACCACTGCCGTACCCACCGCTGCGCCCGGCGAGCCCGGCACACCGACGAATTTGGCTTCCTGGATGCCCTTGCCCTGGCGCCCCAGGCCGCTGATCGAGCCGGTGGCCTCGGCGTGGGCGATAACCCCGGCCAGTTGTGCGCTCATGGTCACGAGGAAGGCTTCTTCACCTTCGTCGAACTGGCGGCGCTCTTTTTGCTGGATGACCAACACGCCGACGACACGGCGGTGGTGGATGATCGGTGCGCCGAGGAACGAGGCGTAGCGTTCCTCGCCGGTTTCGGCGAAGTAGCGGTAACGCGGGTGATCCGCGGCATTTTCGAGGTTGAGAGGCTCTTCGCGCGTGCCGACCAGACCGACCAGACCCTCATTGGGCGCCATGCTGACCTTGCCGATGGAGCGCTTGTTCAAGCCCTCGGTGGCCATCAGTACGAAACGGTTGGTCTCGGGGTCCAGCAGGTAGACCGAGCAGACCTGGCTGCCCATGGCCTCTTTGACGCGCAATACAATAATCCCCAACGCCGCCTTGAGATCCTTGGCGGCGTTAACTTCCTGGACGATCTTGCGCAGCGTATTGAGCATGGCTCGGGGTCGAACTCCGTCGTCAGTCGCGCGTCAGCAGGCGCGGGGCAAGCTCTTTGAGGGCGCGTCGGTACACCTCGCGCTTGAATGTCACCACCTGGCCCAACGGATACCAATAACTGACCCAGCGCCAGCCATCGAATTCCGGTTTACCGGTCAAATCCATCCGCACCCGCTGCTCGTTGGAGAGCAGGCGCAGGAGAAACCATTTCTGCTTCTGGCCGATGCACAGCGGCTGGCTGTGCGTCCTGACCAGGCGTTGCGGCAAACGATAGCGCAACCAGCCACGGGTGCAGGCGAGAATTTCGACATCTTCGCGCTCCAGCCCTACTTCTTCGTTCAACTCGCGGTACAAAGCCTCTTCCGGCGTCTCCTGGGGGTTGATTCCTCCCTGGGGAAACTGCCAGGCGTCTTGATTGATACGGCGAGCCCATAGCACCTGCCCTGCATCATTCGTAAGAATGATCCCCACATTGGGTCGGAAACCATCGGGATCGATCACGGCAACAACCTCGCAAACGCATGTCGCCGCATTGTTCCACAAAGGTTGTGAAAGCAGCAACGAGCCTGACCACACTGGCCACTAGCTTATGTGCACTCGTGTGAAAAGTCCGTATTCTGGGCACCTTTCTTTAGAATTTTCAGCGAGTAACTGCAATGCGGCTGGCTTTATTCGACTTGGACAACACATTGTTGGGCGGCGACAGCGACCACGCCTGGGGCGATTACCTGTGTGAGCGGGGCTTCCTGGATGCCGTCACCTACAAGGCGCGCAACGATGAGTTCTACCAGGATTACCTGGCCGGCAAGCTCGACAACGCCGAGTACCTGAATTTTTGCCTGGAGATTCTCGGGCGCACCGAGATGCAAGTGCTGGCCCAATGGCATCTGGATTACATGCGCGACTGCATCGAGCCGATCGTGTTGCCCCAGGCCATCGAATTGCTGAAAAAACACCGCGACGCCGGCGACAAGCTGGTAATCATCACCGCCACCAACCGTTTCGTCACCGCGCCGATTGCCGAGCGCCTGGGTGTCGAGACCCTGATTGCCACCGAATGCGAAATGATCGACGGCCGCTACAGCGGACGCAGCACCGACATCCCTTGCTTTCGCGAGGGCAAGGTGACCCGTTTGAACCGCTGGCTGGAGGAAACCGGACATTCCCTGGAAGGCAGCTATTTCTATAGCGATTCGATGAACGACTTGCCGCTGCTGGAGATCGTGACCCATCCGGTGGCAGTGGATCCGGACCCGAACCTGCGGGCTGAGGCGCAGAAGCGCGGCTGGCCGGTGATCAGTCTGCGTGACTGAAACCGTCATCGCGAGCAGGCTCGCTCCCACATTGGAATGCCTTCCCCTGTGGGAGCGAGCCTGCTCGCGATGAAGTCGACTCGGTTCCAGGCCTAAACCGGCTTGGCCCCCATCAATCCCGTAATAGCGATCAGGCAAACGAAGCCGAACAGCGCCAAGGCCAAGGTAAACCTGCCGCTGCCCGCCGCTGGCAGCGTGCGCAGCTTATTCAAGCGCACCAACAACCAGAACCCCGCCAGCGCCGCCACCGTGTAGAGCACGCTGGACGCCAGCAACCAGGTTTGTCCCAACGGCCAGCCCACCAGATGCACCATCCACCAGCCAGTGAACGGCATGCTCAACAGCGCCAGGCCCATCAATAGCCAGACGAACACCCGGGGGCGTTGCAAGGTTCGGGTATGAGCCGTCGCGTCCCCACGGCGCCGGGCGCGCCAGACCCAGACGGCCAGTCCCGCCGCGCCGAACAACAGCAGCGCGGTCGCCACGATGTGGGCGACTTTGAGAGCGGTTAAGGTTTCCATCGTTCGCTTCCTTATGGCTTGCCCTTGAGCGTAGTCCCTCAGCCGAGAAACAGCTGGTACGCCGGGTTATCGCTTTCATCCCAGTATGGATAGCCGATCTCCTCAAGGGCCGCCGGCACCAGGTGGCGCTCATCGTGGGGCACTTGCAAACCGGCCACCACCCGGCCATCCGCCGCGCCATGGTTGCGGTAGTGGAACATCGAGATGTTCCAGCGCCCGCCAAGCTTGTTGAGGAAGTTGAACAGCGCTCCCGGGCGCTCGGGGAATTCGAAGCGCAGCACCACTTCGTCGATGACATGCGCCGCGTGCCCGCCCACCATGTGGCGGATGTGCAATTTGGCCAGTTCGTTATCGGTCAGGTCCAGCACCGGAAAACCTTGCTCGCTCAGACTGGCAATCAGTGCGCTGCGCGGGTCGTTTTCCGGGTGCGTCTGCACGCCGACGAAAATGTGCGCTTCGCTGCCGGTGTTGTAGCGATAGTTGAATTCGGTGATCTGGCGCTTGCCGATGGCTTCGCAGAATGCCTTGAAACTGCCCGGTTGCTCGGGGATGGTCACGGCGATGATCGCTTCGCGGCCCTCGCCCAGTTCGGCGCGTTCGGCTACGTGGCGCAGGCGGTCGAAATTCACGTTGGCACCGGAGTCGATGGCGACCAGCGTCTGGCCGCTGATGCCGCGCGATTCGACGTACTTCTTGATGCCGGCGACGCCCAACGCGCCAGCAGGTTCGGTGATCGAGCGGGTATCGTCGTAGATATCCTTTATCGCCGCGCAGATCTCGTCAGTGCTGACGGTGATGACTTCGTCTACATGGTGCTTGCAGATATCGAACGTATGCTGGCCGATCTGCGCCACGGCGACGCCGTCGGCAAACAGCCCCACGGTCGGCAATACCACGCGTTCACCCGCTGCCAAGGCCGCTTGCAGGCAATTGGAGTCATCCGGCTCGACGCCGATGATCCTGATCTCCGGTCGCAGGTATTTCACGTAGGCCGCAATGCCGGCGATCAGTCCGCCGCCGCCCACCGGGACGAAAATCGCATCCAGGCGCCCGGGGTGCTGGCGCAGGATTTCCATCGCCACCGTGCCCTGCCCGGCAATGGTGTGAGGATCGTCGTAGGGGTGAATGTAGACGTAGCCTTTTTCGTCGACCAGCTTCAAAGAATAGGCCAGGGCCTCGGGAAACGAGTCGCCATGCAAAACTACCTTGCCGCCGCGGGAGCGCACCCCTTCGACCTTGATTTCCGGCGTGGTCTTGGGCATCACGATGGTCGCTTTCACGCCCAGGACCTTGGCCGCCAGGGCCAGTCCCTGGGCATGGTTGCCCGCCGACGCCGTGACCACGCCGCGTGCACGCTCTTCATCGCTGAGCTGGGTCAGCTTGTTGTAGGCTCCGCGAATTTTGAAAGAGAACACGGGTTGAAGGTCTTCGCGTTTGAGCCAGACGCTGTTACCCAGTCGCTCGGAAAGCTGGCGGGCGGTCTGGAGCGGGGTTTCCACGGCCACGTCGTAGACGCGCGAGGTGAGGATCTTTTTGACGTACTGTTCGAGCATCGGAAAGCATCACTGGGCGGGTTGGGCAGGGCCAAGGAGTCTAACCCGGCTTTTGGCCGGGCGACCACACGAATCCCGAGGTTTTGTTGGGTTATACTCGCGCCCTCTCTACTCCCAGCCCGTTTCCGGAGCCCGCATGACCCAGGATCAACTCAAACAGGCCGTGGCCCAGGCCGCCGTCGACCTCATCCTTCCCAAGTTGGATGACAAGAGCATCGTCGGGGTCGGCACCGGCTCGACGGCCAACTGCTTCATCGACGCGCTGGCGCAGCACAATGGGGCGTTCGATGGCGCGGTCGCCAGCTCCGAAGCCACCGCCGCACGCTTGAAGGGCCACGGCATCCCGGTTTACGAGCTCAACACCGTGAGCGACCTGGAGTTCTATATCGATGGCGCCGATGAAAGCGATGCGCACCTGAACCTGATCAAGGGCGGCGGCGCAGCCCTGACGCGCGAGAAGATCGTCGCAGCCGTGGCCAAGACCTTCATCTGCATCGCCGACGCCAGCAAGCTGGTGCCAGTGCTGGGCACATTCCCGTTGCCGGTGGAAGTCATCCCGATGGCCCGCAGCCATGTGGCCCGTCAACTGGTGAAGCTGGGCGGCGACCCGGTGTATCGCGAGGGGGTGCTGACCGATAACGGCAACATCATCCTGGACGTGCATAACCTGCAGATCACCAACCCGGTGGAGCTGGAGAGCCAGATCAACGCCATCGTCGGCGTGGTCACCAACGGCCTGTTCGCCGCGCGCCCGGCGGATGTGTTGCTGCTGGGGACGGCGGAAGGGGTGAAGACCCTGCGAGCTGAATGAATCGGTGACAGTTGGTTGATACCTTTTCCTGTGGGAGCGGGCTTGCTCGCGAATGCGTCAGATCAGTCATTTACCCGTTGAATGACCCACCGCATTCGCGAGCAAGCCCGCTCCCACATGGGTTCTGGTAGTTCAAGGCTGTGGTTTCTTGAACACATAGAACAGATTCGGCTCGCTCACCACATACAGGGTGCCGTCATCGTCCATGGCGAGCCCTTCGGCCTGGGGCACGGTTTTCTGCAAGCCCTGACCGCCCTTGCTCAACGACAACGTGCTCAACGGTCGCCCGTCGATATCCAGCTCGATAATCAATCGGGATTCATCGGACAGCGCCAGCAGATGGCCGCTGCGTTCATCGTATTGCAGGCTCGATAGATCGCGTACAAACAGCCCGGCATCACGCTTGGGGTTATTGATGACGTGAACCGCATAGGACTTTTCCGGTTTATGGTGAGGAAATCCCTGCACTTCATAAATCAGCATCGGGTCGCGTTCCTTGGCCACGAACAGCCGCTTGCCCACGGAATCGTAGGCCAGTCCTTCGAAGCCCTTGTTGCCACTCATGTGCACGCCAAGGGTCATCTGTTCGGCGTCGGCCGCATCGAGGAACCGGGTGTCTTCGTCCAAATGGATCTTGATCAGGCGCTGTTGGCGTTCGTCGCTGATGACGTACGTGTTTTCACTGATGAATTCCACCGCCTCCGGATCACCAAAGCCGATCAGCGCCACACGCCGCAGGATCCTGCCATCCAGTGACAGCTCAACCAGCTCGGCATTCTTGTTGGTGACCGTGAACAGGCTTTTGCGGACCGGATCGAACGTCAGCGCCGAGACATCGTCGTTCAGCCCCTCGATGACCTGTGCTTCCACGGTCACCCGGTATTGGTCCAGGGCGATGGCTTGTTCATTGGCGGGCTGCCAGAGGGTATTGAGATTGAACCAGGCGCGCTCGAACAGGCGCAGATACTGGCCAGCCGCAATCAAGAGGATCAGAGCGGTCGCCAGCAGGATCAGGATCAGGATCAGGGGTTTGGGGCGGACAAGTCGGCGCATGGGGGTGGGCTCGGATAAGAACAGGTGGCTGGAAATACCACGACTGCCTGAACTGAAGCTTAATGGCCGTATGCCACACCCTACAACGAAGGAAGAATCGCCTTACAGAGTCAGCTGATCAGCGTTGTTTTTCGAAACGATAGAACAGGTTGGGCTCGCTGACCATGTACACGTTGCCCGCCTCATCCACCGTGACACCTTCGGCGCGGGGAATGGTGTCTTTCAATCCATTGAAGCCACCCAGCAAGGTCATGAAACTGACCTGCTCGCCTTTTTCATCCAACTCCAGCAACAGATGGGAGTCGGACGAAAGTACCAGCATATGGCCCGTCCGGGGATCGATCGCCAGCGCCGAAAGGTTGCGCAGGTCCAGTTCACTGCTGACATGGATTTGTTTGTCGCCTTTGAGCAGCTGGCTGCCATCGCTCTTCCAGGTGAACAACGCCGGCGGACGCTCTTCGCCCAATACCAGTTGCTGGTTGCCTGGATCCCAGGCCACCGCTTCGAATCCCTTGTTCTGGTTTTTTGAAGGCCCGAGGTCGTACCGAGGGAAATCGGCAATGTTCAGCTCGCGGGTATCGGTGTCGACCCGAATGATCGACAGGGTATGCGAGCGCTCGTCGGTAATGGCCAGCAGCCCGTTGCCCATGGATGTCACGCCTTCGGGGTTATCCCAACCCACCAATGGCATCTTGCGCAGTACGTCCCCCTGCAACGACAGTTCCGCCAGGAATGCATGCTTGCCCATGACGGCAAACAGGGTCTTGGTTTGCGGGTCGTAGGTCACATCGGAGGCTTCATCTTCCTCCATCCCCGGTAGCGGCTTGGCATCGATCACGGCGCGGTAGTCGGGCAGCCAGACGCTTTTCTGGCGTTGGGCGGGGCTTTGGAAATGTTCCGAAAGCCAAAGCAAACCCCGATCATCCCAATGCATCGTAAACGCCAGGCCATAAGCCGCGGCCATTGCCAGCAGTGACCAGGCATACCAGGGCAGTGCAAAACGAGAGCGGCGGACAGGTTTGACGCGGGGCAGGGCTTGGGTCTTGGCCATCGGGGGATGCGTTCCGGATGATTCGGGCTGGGAATGGTTGGCTCAGATGCCGCATTCCCCGGAATTATCCGGATGGCATGTGAAAAAAACGGTAAAACTCGGTTTGGAAACTTCTGTTGTGGGAGCGGGCTTGCTCGCGAAGACGGCGGTAGACTCAACACTCATGTTGATCGTTATGCCGTCTTCGCGAGCAAGCCCGCTCCCACAGGCGACCGCGGAGCTTCAGCGGACGCTGCTTTCGAAGCGGCTCGCGCCTGGCAATTCCAGCACCAGTTCATCCCCCACATTCAACGGGCCGACGCCCGCCGGGGTGCCGGTGAGGATCACGTCGCCGGCCTGTAGCGAGAAGCAGCCGGCCATGTACTGGATCATCGGCACGATGGGGTTGAGCATCAGGCTGCTGTTGCCGTCCTGGCGCACTTCACCGTTGATGGTCAGGCGCACGGGAATGTCGGTCAGGTCAGCGAAGGTTGCGTTCGATACGAAGGGGGCGATCACCGCCGCGCCGTCGAAGGACTTGGCGACTTCCCACGGCAGGCCCTTGGCCTTGAGTTCGGCCTGTTTGTCCCGAAGGGTCAGGTCCAGCGCCGGGGCGAAGCCGGAGATGGCGTCCAGCACTTCTTCGACACTGGGCCGGGTCGACAATGGCTTGCCGATCAGTACGGCGATTTCAGCTTCGTAATGCACCGAGCCGCGCTCTACAGGAATGCTGAAACCGCCCTCCAGCGGCACCACGCAGCTGCCTGGCTTGATGAACAGCAAGGGTTCGGTGGGCACCGGGTTATCCAGTTCCTTGGCGTGCTCGGCGTAGTTGCGGCCGATGCAAACGACTTTCCCGACTGGAAAATGGATGCGGGTACCGTCGACGTACTGGTGCTGATAACTCATTACCGACTCCTTTTTCCTGGAATTCATCAGGTGTTCATACACATCAAATCGCGAAAATCTTGCCTGGATTCATGATGCCGTTCGGATCGAATACAGCCTTGATGGCTTTCATGTATTCAATCTCCGCTGGCGAGCGACTGTAGGTCAGGTAATCGCGCTTGGTCATCCCCACGCCGTGTTCGGCGGAAATCGAGCCGTTGTACTTCTCGACGATTTCAAAAACCCATTTGTTCACCGTTGCGCACCTGGCGAAAAACTCGTTCTTGCTCAGGTTGTCCGGCTTGAGGATGTTCAGGTGCAGGTTACCGTCGCCGATGTGACCGTACCAGACGACTTCGAAATCCGGATAGTGCTGGCTGACGATCCCGTCTATTTCCCGCAGAAACGCCGGGACTTTTGAAACCGTCACCGAGATGTCGTTCTTGTACGGGGTCCAGTGGGAAATGGTTTCCGAAATGTACTCGCGCAATTTCCACAGGTTCTGCAGCTGGGTTTCGCTCTGGCTCATCACGCCGTCCAGTACCCAGCCCTGTTCCACGCAGTGCTCGAAGGTTTCCAGGGCCTGGTTGGCGACTGCTTCGGTGGTGGCTTCGAATTCCAGCAAGGCGTAGAAGGGGCATTGGGTTTCGAACGGCGCCGGCACGTCGCCACGGCCAAGGATTTTGGCCAGGGCCTTGTCGGAAAAGAATTCGAACGCGGTCAGGTCGAGTTTGCCCTGAAAGGCATGGAGCACCGGCATGATCGAGTCGAAATCCGGCGTGCCGAGCACCATGGCCGTCAGATTTCTCGGCGCCCGGTCCAGGCGCAGGGTGGCTTCGACCACGAAACCGAGGGTGCCTTCGGCACCGATGAACAACTGCCGCAGGTCATAACCGGTGGCGTTCTTGATCAGGTCCTTGTTCAGTTCCAGCAGGTCGCCCTTGCCGGTCACGACCTTTATCCCGGCGACCCAGTTACGGGTCATGCCGTAGCGAATGACCTTGATCCCGCCGGCATTGGTGCCGATATTACCGCCAATCTGGCTCGAACCGGCTGAGGCGAAGTCTACCGGGTAATACAGCCCGTGTTCCTCGGCCGTGTTCTGCAGCTGTTCGGTGATCACCCCGGGCTGGCAGACGGCGGTGCGATCGGTGAGGTTGACGTCGAGAATCTGGTTCATGTAGTCGAACGACACCACCACCTCACCGTTGGCCGCCACTGCCGCGGCGGAAAGACCGGTGCGTCCGCCCGATGGCACCAGAGCGATCCGGTGTTGGTTGGCCCAGCGCACGATGGCCTGGACCTGTTCAATGGTTTTGGGGAAAACGATGGCCGCCGGCGCCGGAGCAAAGTGCTTGGTCCAATCCTTGCCATAGGTTTCCAGGGCGTTGGCATCGGTCAGGACCTTGCCGGGTTCGACCAGGGTCTTCAGCTCTTCTATCAGGACAGGATGGGTCATCGACAGAACTCTCGAACAATTCATGGTCACCCTGAGAACGCCTCATGTCGCAGAATGAGTGTTTACAGGTCGCATATGCTAGCATACCGCCCCCGTGGAACAGTGCCGAAGGGCGTTCTGCGGCGACGGCGGTCACGCCGGTCGGGCCAGCATCGAGCTGTCCGATTCCCTGCCATTTTTTCCGGGACACAGGTTTACGCAGATGAGCAAGACTTCTCTCGATAAGAGCAAGATCAGGTTCCTTCTCCTCGAAGGCGTCCACCAATCGGCTGTCGACGTCCTCAAGTCGGCGGGCTACACCAGTATCGAGTACATCACCAGTTCTCTGCCGGAAGCCCAGCTCAAGGAAAAGATCGCCGATGCTCACTTCATCGGCATTCGCTCCCGTACCCAATTGACCGAAGAGATCTTCGACCACGCCAAGAAACTGGTGGCGGTTGGCTGCTTCTGCATCGGTACCAACCAGGTTGACCTCGACGCGGCCCGTGAGCGCGGCATCGCGGTGTTCAACGCGCCGTACTCCAACACCCGTTCCGTTGCCGAACTGGTGCTGGCCGAAGCGATCCTGCTGCTGCGCGGCATTCCCGAGAAAAACGCTTCCTGCCACCGTGGTGGCTGGATCAAGAGCGCGGCCAACTCCTTCGAGATCCGTGGCAAGAAGCTGGGCATCGTCGGCTACGGTTCGATCGGTACCCAACTGTCGGTCCTGGCCGAAGGCCTGGGCATGCAGGTGTTCTTCTACGACACCGTGACCAAGCTGCCATTGGGCAACGCCACCCAGGTCAATGACCTGCATGAGCTGCTGGGCATGTCCGATATCGTGACCTTGCACGTTCCGGAAACCCCGGCGACCCAGTGGATGATCGGCGAGAAAGAAATCCGCGCCATCAAGAAGGGCGGGATCCTGATCAACGCCGCGCGGGGCACGGTGGTCAAGCTCGAGGCCCTGGCCGAAGCGATCAAGGACAAGCACCTGATCGGCGCCGCCATCGACGTGTTCCCGGTGGAACCGCGTTCCAACGACGATATCTTCGAAAGCCCGCTGCGTGGCCTGGACAACGTGATCCTGACCCCTCACATCGGCGGCTCCACCGCTGAAGCCCAGGCCAACATCGGCCTGGAAGTGGCGGAAAAACTGGTCAAGTACAGCGACAACGGTACGTCGGTATCGTCGGTGAACTTCCCGGAAGTGGCCCTGCCGGCGCACCCTGGCAAGCATCGTCTGCTGCACATCCACGAGAACATTCCAGGCGTGATGAGCGAGATCAACAAGGTCTTCGCGGAGAACGGCATCAACATCTCCGGTCAGTTCCTGCAGACCAACGAGAAAGTCGGTTACGTGGTGATCGACGTCGATGCCGAATACTCGGACCTGGCGCAAGAGAAGTTGCAGCACGTCAATGGCACGATTCGTTGCCGAGTGCTGTTCTGACAAACAGCGCTGATGTGTGGATTGCAGTAAAAAACGGGAGCCCGTAGGGGCTCCCGTTTTTTTTTACTGGCACACATGGAGCTCGTGGGAGCGGGCTTGCTCGCGAATAGGCCGCTACATTCAACGAATAGGTTGGCTTATGCACCGCATTCGCGAGCAAGCCCGCTCCCACAGGGGACTTGTGCGTAAGAGCTGGGTTATTTCACGTTTACCGTGATCTTCTTGGAAACAATGGGTGGATCGAACGGCATATGCCCGAAATCGCCCAGCTCCAACTGCAAGGTGTGCTTGCCCGGTGTCAGCTTGATGGTGGCCTCGGTTTGCGCTTTGCCGAAGTGCATATGGTTGGCATCGGTTGGAATCGGTGCGCCCGCGGGGGGAAGTTTGTCGACATCGATCAGCAAGTGGTGATGCCCGGTATTCATGGTCATATCGCCCGCCGGGGCCAGGGCGATCTCCTTGACGCCGAACCTGACCTTGAATTCCTGCGGGACGGTGGCCCCGTCTTCCGGGGAAACGATGAACACTTCTGCGCCTTTGGGGGCAGGGGTTGCCGTCGCCAGCATCGATGTCCCTAACAACAGGCCGGCCAACACGGCACGTGACATAAAGCTTTTCATTTTTTTCTCCTGTTTTTTCCATGAAATCCGCAGGGTCGTGACAACTTCATGACCATTCGTTGTCGAAGCCTGCGACAACCATAGCAAAGCGAGCCTGAAACGAGCGTCGCTTGTACAAATACCAAGGAGTGACCATGCGTTTGTTGCCTGGCCTGATTTGCCTGCTACCCCTTCTGAGCCCGTTGGCCCATGCCGAACTGATCGATGACGTCAACGACCGTGGCGAACTGCGCATTGCCCTCGAGGCCAATACCGCTCCATTCAACTTCAAGGAGGACGGCAAACTCACCGGCTTTGAAGTGGAACTGGGTCAGATGCTGGCCGGTGAGCTGGATGTGCGCGCCGACTTCGTGGTCACCGATGCCGCGGACATGTTGACCGGTGTGGAAAGCGGCAAATACGACGTCGCCATCAACCACATAGCAATGACCCCGGAACTGGCGGAACGTTTCGACACCAGCGCCACGTATATCCAGCCGGATGCTCAAATGTTCGCTAGCCAGGATGACGCGCAACGTCCCATGGTGCTGACGCAGTCTTTCCAGGCGCAGGAAAAGCATGGACCGGCACCAAGCCTGGTGATTCCGTTCCAGAAGGGCAACCCGGCGTTCAAGGCCAGCCTGGACAATGCCCTGACGCGCATCAAGGATGACGGTCGGCTGGAGCAGTTGTCGCAGAAATGGTTGGGCAAGCAGGAATGACAGCGCAGAGGGCCTGGCCTGTCACGCCTGGCCTCGGCTTTTACGCCAGACACTTGCCAGCCAAGGCTGTTGCTCCCGCGGCAGCCCAGTCGGCCGGTAGTAGTGCTCCAGTTCCACGAAACCGGCTTCACCCAGTAACGCACGCCAGGCCGTGAGGTCGTGGTAGGCACCAAAACGCTGGCCGTTCCAGCCCTCCTGGTTTTCGCCCCGGGGGTTGGAGCTGAAGAGCACACCGCCGGGCTTGAGCGTAGCGTGTAATTGCTTGAGTACCCTGGGCAGTTCCTGGACGGGAACATGGAACAGCACGGCGTTGGCGAAGATCCCGTCGAAACGTTCGTTTGGCAGGTCGAGTTTCAGGAAGTCCTGCTGCCAGACCTCGCACCCGCTGTCCTGCCGTGCCATGCGGACAAACGCTTGCGAGCCGTCGAGACCGACCGCGACATGGCCCAGTTGCGTGAACGTTCGCAGGTCCCGTCCGGGCCCGCAGCCGAAGTCGAGGATTCGAAACGGGCCCTGGCCTTGGATATGTCGCAGCAACGCATCGATGTTCTGGCTGACATCGTGGTCACGGGTACCCTCTCGAAAGCTTTCGGCGACCGCGTTGTAGTTGTCCAGGGTCGTGCTGGTAATGGCTTGCAGGTCTTCGGGGGTGTGTTTCATGGGGATTGGCTTGGGTGGGGAAGGTTGGACTGACTATACCGCAGCCGCCTATCGCGAGCAGGCTCGCTCCCACGAGGGGCCTGCGTCTTTCGCAGAACCCTTGTGGGAGCGAGCCTGCTCGCGATTACGGTAGATCGGCCAATGGAGCGTTGACCCTGGCGCTATCGCCCGCCTCAGCGCTTGTTCAACCCCCGCGCCAACCGGTCTCCGCCCAGCTGGATCACCGCCACCAGAGCCACCAGCAGCACGATGACCGTGAGCATGATCTGGCTGTCGAAGCGCTGATAGCCATAGCGGTAAGCGATGTCTCCCAGGCCACCGGCCCCAATGGCGCCGGCCATGGCCGAGGAGTTGATCATGGTCACCAGGGTGATGGTAAACCCGCCGACGATGCCTGGCAGCGCTTCGGGCAGCAGCACATGCCAGACGATATGCCAGCGCCGGCAGCCCATGGCCTGAGCGGCCTCGATCAGGCCATGATCGACTTCCCGCAGGCTGACTTCGGCAATACGGGCGAAGAACGGCGTGGCGGCGATGGTCAATGGCACCACGGCGGCCCACACCCCGTAGGTGGTGCCGACGACCAAGCGTGTGAACGGAATCAGCGCCACCATCAGGATCAGGAACGGTATCGAGCGGAACAGGTTCACGAACGCACCCAGGGCGCGATTCAGGGCTGGCGCCTCGTAGATCCCGCCCTTGCCGCTGGTGACCAGGATCACCGCCAGCGGAATCCCGGCCAGCAAAGCGATCAGCGACGACACACCCACCATCAGGAATGTGTCGATAAAGCCCTGCAGCAGGCGATCAAACCACATAACCCAGCACCTCCACCCGTTGCGCCCAATGCCCGGCCCGTTCGCGCAGTTCTTCCGCACCCGATGACGAGCCGCTGACTGCCAACAATAATTGCCCCAGCCCATGGCCCTGGATCCGTTCGATGCCACCCTGCAGCAACCGCACCCTTCCGCCGAGGGCGCTGAACAAGGCCGCGAGATCCGGCTCATCCTGTGCCGTGCCGGTGAATTGCAAACGCAACACGGTCGCGGCGTCCGCCGATGCCGGCTGCGCTTGCAGGCGGCTCTGCAATTCTTCAGGCAGTGCATGCTGCAGCGGTGCCAGCAGTGTCTGGCTGACCTCGTGTTGCGGATTGCCAAACACTTGCCAAACCGGCCCTTGTTCGACGATCCGCCCTTGCTCGAGCACCACCACCCGGTCGCACACTTCGCGAATCACTGCCATCTCATGGGTGATCAACACAATGGTCAGGCCCAGCCGCTGGTTGATTTCGCGTAGCAGGCCGAGGATCGATTGAGTGGTTTCCGGATCCAGGGCCGAGGTGGCTTCGTCGCACAGCAGGATTTGCGGGTCATGCACCAGCGCCCTGGCGATGCCGACGCGCTGTTTCTGGCCGCCCGAGAGCTGCGCCGGGTAAGCCTCGTGCTTGCCTTGCAGGCCGACCAATTCAAGCAACTCACGGACTTTGCGCTGACGCTGCTCCTTCGGCACACCGGCCACCTTCAACGGCAGTTCGACGTTCTGCCACACGGTTTTGGCCGACATCAGGTTGAAGTGCTGGAAGATCATGCCGATACGCCGGCGCAGCTCCACCAGCCGGTTTTCATCGAACCCGCCGATGTCCACTTGATCGATCAGCACCCGCCCGCTGGTGGGTTGTTCGAGGCGGTTGATGGTGCGGATCAGCGACGATTTACCGGCTCCGCTGCGACCGATGATGCCGAAGACCTCGCCGCGTTGGATCGCCAGGTCGATACCTTGTAGTGCCGCCACCGGGCCCTGGCTGCCGTTGTAGGTCTTGCCCAGGCCGATGAAGCGGATGTGAGCGCGATTCAAGTGCGGATGCAGCTCGGTACGTTCGGCGCTCTGCAGCGCAGGTACTTCAGGTCGGAGTCGAGCGTTGACGGCGTTCATGGTCAGCCTTCCCAACCGGCCTGATAGAGCTTGCCATGGGCCTTATCCAAGGCGGCGCGCACCGCTGGGGAGTGTTGATAGATATCGACGAACTTGATCAGCCGCGGGTCGTTCTTGCTCTTGGGCTGGATCACGAACTGGATGACGTATTCCTTATGGTCGAGACCGTCGAACAGCAGGGCGGAGGTGGCATCGAAGGTATTCGCCAGGCGGATGTAGGCGGGGTAGCCCTGCACCAGGTCGGCGTCTTCATAAGCGCGCACCAGTTGCACGGCTTCGACCTGCAGGATCCTCAGCTTCTTCGGGTTGGCTACGATGTCATCTTCGGTGGCCTTGTAGCCCACGCCCGGCTTGAGCGTGATCAACCCGGCCTTGGCCAGCAGTTGCAGGCCTCGCCCGCTGTTGATCGGGTCGTTGGCAATGGCGACGCTCGCACCTTCGGGCAGCTCTGCGAAGCTTTTGTACTTTTTCGAATAGAGGCCGACGTTGTTGATGATCCCAGGCGCGAATGGCACCAGATCGAACCCGGCGGCGGCCTTGGCGTTTTCCAGGAACGGGATGTGCTGGAAGTAGTTCACGTCGATATCGCCTGAAGCCAGGCTGACGTTGGGCGCGATCCAGTCGCTGAACTCCACCAACTCGACCTTCAGGCCTTGCTTGTCGGCCTCTGCCACGGCGGCTTCCAGGGGGATGGCGAATGCGGCGGTGGTGCCGATTTTCAATGGCGCATCGGCGGCAAACAGGGCCGAGCTGAACAGGCCGAAGGCCAGGGCCAATGCTCTGACTGGCAAAGAGAGGGAGTGCTGGGTCATGGTTTTTTCCAGTCGATGATTAAATGGGTTCATAGGCCTTTGTGGCGATAGTTCGCGCCAGTGTGTCGCGCCGGCAGATGCGCCTCGGCGTGAAACAGCTTTTCCCGCAGAGTGCCGCTGGCGTATTCGGTCTTGTACGAGCCGCGTCGCTGCAGTTCAGGGACCACCAGATCGATGAAGTCCACATAGCTCTGGGGTGTCACGATGCGGGTCAGGTTGAAACCGTCGAGACCGGTTTCGGCGATCCAGGATTCCAGCTCATCGGCCACTTGGGCTGGCGAGCCGACCACCGTGATGTAGCGACCGCCCAACGCGTGTTGTTCCAGCAGCCGGCGTCGGGTCCAGTCGTTGTTTTGCAGGATCCGGGTAGCGGACTGGATGGCGTTGCTCTTCACGTACTGGATCGGTTCGTCCAGTTCGTATTGTGAAAAATCGATGCCGGTTGACGCGGAGAAATGCGCCACCCCGGCTTCGGCGCTGGCATAGCCGAGGTACTCGGCATGCTTGGCCCAGGCGTGCGCTTCGGTCTCGCCGACGATCACGTTCAGCCCCATGAATACTTTGATGTCCGCCGGATCGCGCCCGGCCTGGACGGCGCTGGCGCGGACCTTGTCCACCTGGCTTCGGGTAGCCGCCTTGTTCTGGCCGCTGATGAACACGCACTCGGCATGACGCCCTGCAAACACCAGACCGCGCTCCGAACTGCCAGCCTGGAACAACACCGGCGTGCGCTGGGGCGAGGGCTCGCAGAGGTGGTAGCCCTCGACCTGATAGAACTCGCCCTGGTGATGGACTTTGTGCACTTTCTCTGGCTGCGCATAGATCCGTCGCTGGCGGTCGTTGAGCACCGCGTCGTTTTCCCAACTGCCCTCCCAGAGTTTGTAGAGCACTTGCAGATACTCGTCGGCCTGGTCGTAGCGGCGGTCATGTTCGACCTGAGCCGTCAGGCCCATGGCCTTGGCCGCGCTGTCCAGGTAGCCCGTGACGATGTTCCAGCCGACCCGACCGCGACTCAGGTGATCGAGGGTGCTCATGCGCCGGGCAAACAGGTACGGTGGCTCATAGGTCAGGTTGGCCGTGAGGCCGAAACCGAGGTTGCGGGTGACGGCTGCCATCGCCGAGACCAGCAGCAACGGATCGTTGACCGGCAATTGGATCGACTCTTTCAGCGTGACGTCCACCGATTGCTGGTACACGTCGTAAACCCCGACCACATCGGCGATGAACAAGCCATCGAACAGCCCGCGCTCCAGCAGTTGCGCCAATCCGGTCCAGTATTCGAGGGTGTTGTACTGGGTCGACGTATCCTGGGGATGAGTCCACAAGCCGTGATTGATATGCCCGATGCAATTCATGTTGAAGGCGTTGAGCAGGATTTTTTTCTTGCCCTGGGCCATCAGATGGTCCCCCGTAGCGGCGGCTTCTCATCGTTGAGATAGAAGTTACCCACGGCGTGATATTTCCAGCGCACCGGGTCATGCAAGGTGTGCACCCGAGCGTTGCGCCAGTGGCGATCGAGGCCGTGTTCGGCCAGGGTCGCCTGGCTGCCGGCCAGTTCGAACAGGGTAGAACTGGTGGCCAGCGACACCTGCGTGCTGATGGCCCGTGCTTCGGCCACGGCAATCGAGGCCGCTGCGACTGTTTCGGCGTTCGTGTCGGCCTGGGCCCGGTCGAGAAACTCGCCGGCGCGTTCGAGCAAGGCCTCGGCGGCGTGCAGGTGACTGCTCAAGCGGCCGAAGCTCTTGAGCGTGAGCGGGTCCTCGGTGGCGATGTCGCTGGTGGCGTCGATCCAGGGCCGCGTCCGGGTGCGGACAAAGTGTAGGGCATCCTCGTAAGCGGCGCGGGCGATACCGGTGTCGATTGCCGCATGGAGAATCTGTGCCAGCGGGCCTACCGGTGTGGGGCGTTCGAAGGCGCTCTGGAACGGCACGATGTCCTCGGCAGCGACCTGGACATCCTCGAACACCACCGAACCGCTACCGGTGGTGCGCTGGCCGAAACCGCTCCAATCGTCGATGACTGTCAGGCCTTTGCTGCCGCGCGGGACGAACGCGAGTTGTTGCACGCCGTTTTCATCCACCACCGACGTAGGGATGCGCTGGGCGTAAATCGCTCCCGTGGCGTAGAACTTGCGGCCGTTGATGCGATAGTCATCGCCGTCACGGCGCAGTTGGGTGGTGCGCTCGTGGGCGGTCCGGGTACCGAGTTCCGCCAGGGCATTGCCAAACCGCTGCCCGACCAGCACTTCGGCGTACAGGCGTTGTTTCTGTGCGTCGCTGCCGTTTACCCGCAGGACTTCCAATGCATAGAAATGATTCTGTGGAATCTGCCCGAGGGAACCGTCGGCCTGGGCGATCAGTGCAACGACCTTGGCCAGTGTGACGTTGGAAACGCCCGCGCCGCCATAAGGCTTGGGCACGCTGATGCCCCACAGGCCGGAGCGGGAAAACGCCTCCAGCTCCGGGTAAGGCAGGCGGCGTTCGCGATCGCGCAGTGCGCTGTCGCGTTTGAAGTCCTCGGCCAGGTCGCTGGCGACGATCAGGGCTTGTTCATCGCTGGTGATCACCGCGACGTGTTGGGAAAGCGTCATATGCTGCTCCAGAGGTCGGGTCGTCAGATCCAGGAATGCCGGGCCGGCAAGGTGCCGTTCAGGTGGTAGGCACCGATTGCGTGGTACTTCCAGCGCACCGGGTCGTGCAGGGTATGGACCCGTGCGTTGCGCCAGTGACGATCGAGGTTGAATTCGGCGAGGGTGGCGCGGCTGCCGGCCAGCTCGAACAGCTTTTCGCTGGCCTGCAGGGCGATTTCGGTGCTGAGCACCTTGGCTTCAGCCACGGCGATCGAGGCACGGGCGGCGGATTGCGCAGTGATGGGGGCTGCGCTGACCTGGTCCAGCACCTGGCCGGCTTTGCGCAACAACGCTTCGGCGGCGTGCAGGTCGATTTTCAGTTTGCCGATGTCTGCGATCACATACGGATCGTCGCTGGCCCGCTCGACCTTGGCGTCGATCCACGGACGAGACCGCTCGCGCACGAAAGCGATGGCATCATCGATGGCGCCACGGGCGATGCCCACATCAATGGCGGCCTGGATCAGTTGTGAAATGGCGCCTTGTACGTTGGGGGTTTCGTTGATGCGCCAGTTGTCCAGCACCAGCTCGGCATCGACCCGCACGTTGTTCAGCAACACGGTACCGCTGGCCGTGGTGCGTTGGCCGAAGCCCGACCAGTCGTCGACGATCCGCAGGCCCGGCGTGCCGCGCCGCACGAACGCCAACACTTGGCGGCCTTCGTCATTCAGCGCCTTGACCGCCACCCAATGGGCGAACAGCGCGCCGGTCGAATAAAATTTCTGCCCGTTGATGACATAGCCGTCACCGTCAGCGGTGATGCGTGCCTTGAGTTCAAGGGTATTGCGCACGCCACGTTCGGGCCCGGCATTGCCGATGCGCCATCCCGCGAGCACGCTTTGCAACAGGATTTCTTTCTGTCGTTCGGTGCCGGTGCCGAGGATCAACTGAAGCACGCCGAACTGGTTCTGCGGAATCTGCCCGAGGGCCGGGTCGGCGGCGGAGATGATCGCGAATACATCGGCAAGGGTGACGAACGAGACTTGTGGGCCGCCGTACTCACGAGGAATTGCAATGCTGCCCAGCCCGCTGCGCGTGAACTGTTCAATCTCTGCCCAGGGCAGTTTGCGCTGTTGATCGCGTCGCGCAGCCTGTTGACGGGCAACCTCTGCCAGCGCGTGGGCCGCCTTGATGGCTTCAGCGTCGCTGCGCAGCACCTGGGCGGGCAGCAGCAGCGGCGCGACATCCAGGTCGCTCTGGACTTTTGCTTGGGCCAGATCAGACATCACAGCCGCTCCGTGGCTGCTGGCAGAGCTTTGGCGTACTGCGCCGGGGTGATTGTGTTCCGTTCCATACCCACCTCACATCTCAAGAAAACGCCGCGATAAAATGCGGCTCAGGAATGTCCGGTGGTCCGGTGCATATACCCTAAGCGTGTATAAATTATTTTTGAAATAACTTTTAGGGATATGAATAGAGAGCTTTTTGCGAACGGACGTGGCGAGGTGTTTATCCCCTCACCACCGGGGCGATCAGGATTGGGTTCGTGGTTCGGCTGCCAACAGGGGGCCTTTCGGCGATTTTTTCAGGTAAGAGGCAGCGCACCCGATTTTCAATGTGCGGGGAGGTGCCCAATGGGAGTTGTTGCCCACACGGTCGAGGATGCAGTACGTCACTTCCAGGCGCAGGTCTTCCCCCGCTTCTAGGATGACTTGCGCGGGGACCCAGACGTTGACCGGCTGGCCTACCTCGCATGGTTTGATCCGGGGCAGGTCCATGCGTACGTCACCCCAGCGTACGGTAATCGCATCGTCGGCCGCCATGTTCAGGTAGGGCTCGATGGTCAGTGGGACGCCGCGTTTGATCTGGCTCGGGTTCACGCCGTGGCGTCGGATGGCGACTGGAATGCGTACGGGGGCCAACCCCTGGTTTTCATCACCGCTGAGGACTGACGGTTGGCCGCCGGGGCAGTCGAGCTTGACCTGCACCCGTTGCGTTGCCGACAGCGCCGGTCCGCGACCGACCTGCATCACGCGATAGTGGATGCGCGAGGTACCGTTGATGATGAAGCTCTCCGGAATACGCAGCGTGATGCTGGCCTGTACATCAGCTTCGGTCAGCAGGCGGGAGCCAACGTAGCAGTTGTCCCAGAACAATTCGATCAGGTCGCCGGCGTCCATGCCGGGGTAAGGGGCGATGGTCACTTCCAGGCGGGCGGCACTGGTGAGGTTGATGCCGGTCCGGTGGGCGTTGACCAGGGTGGGCGCGGCCAGTTCGGGAATATTCGACGTACATGTCATGGTGTTCTCCTTGATACCTGAAAAACGAAGTCCGTTTCGGAAAAATCAAAGGCGTTTCTGATCGCGACATAATTTTCTAATTACGGCCATAACCGGTCCCTTCGGTTTCACTGCCGCGAAGAATTAAATAACGTCCAGCGCCTGTAGGGCTCTAGATAAAGGCCCGGTAGTTGTGATGTCAATAGAGGTGTTTATCTAATAATTAATTATGCGAGGCTTCAGAAATTTCCTACGTTGTGGCGGCGACAATACACTGCGCTGTGTTGCCTTTTCCTCGGGACGGCCTTATCCGGTCATAGGGGGAGGCCATGTTGAAAGGGGCGTGAGGCACAGAGATGTTCGGCGAGAGGCAGGTATATACCGCGCATGAAAATAGCGGATGTGCTCAGGCGAAGTTTGAGTTTACTGCGTTAAGAGAGAAGGGTCAGTTGTTGTTTGTTGTGATCGAACTTCCATCCCTGGAAGTAACGAAAGTGTCGATGAATTATTGGGGCGTGCGTCCGTCCGCAAGAAACTTGCTGAGGAACTGGCGAGTGCGTTCTTCCTTGGGAGCGGCAAACAAGGCCTTGGCTTCGTCTTGCTCCACGATCACGCCCTTGTCGAAAAACACCACGCGGTTCGCCACGTCCCGGGCAAAGCCCATTTCGTGGGTCACAATGACCATGGTGCGTTTTTCCTCGGCCAGGCCACGAATGGTCGCCAGCACTTCCCCTACCAATTCCGGGTCGAGAGCCGAGGTCGGTTCATCGAACAGAATGACCTGCGGCTCCATCGCCAATGCCCTGGCAATCGCCACGCGTTGCTGCTGGCCGCCGGAAAGGCGCCGTGGGTAGGCACTTTCCTTGCCGGCCAGGCCAACCTTGGCCAAGAGCTTGCGGCCCAGGGTTTCAGCCTCGGCGCGTGGTGTTTTTTTCACCACGATCGGACCCTCGGTGACGTTTTCCAGTGCGGTGCGATGGGGGAACAGGTTGAAGTTCTGAAACACGAAACCCACCTGCTGGCGCAGGCGCCGCACCAACCCCTGTTGCTGATTCAATGGACGGCTGCCATCGATCTCAATATCGCCGACCTTGATCCGACCGCTGCTGGGTTCTTCCAGGAAGTTCAGGCAGCGCAGGAAGGTCGTCTTGCCCGAACCGCTGGGGCCGATGATTGCAACGACCTCGCCTTCTTCGATCTTCAGGTCGATGCCGTTGAGCACCACCTGACCCTTGAACTGCTTTGTCAGTTTTTCCACGACAATCATGGGTCAGGACTCCTGGTCGTGCCGATTGACCCGTGCTTCCAGGACGTTCTGCAAGTGCGACAGCACACTCGCCAGGACCCAGTAAATCAGCGCGGCGGCAAGATACATGGTGAAGATTTCGAAAGTGCGGGCGGTAATCAGCTGCGCCTGGCGGAACAGTTCAGGCACCTGGATGGTTGCCGCCAGCGCGGTGTCCTTGACCAGGGAAATGAAACTGTTGCCCAGGGGTGGCAAGGCCGTGCGCGCCGCCTGTGGCAGGATGGCACGACGCAGGGTCTGCGCTCGTGTCATGCCGATGCTGGCTGCCGCCTCCCACTGGCCCCGCTCGATGGAGCTGATGGCGGCTCGCAGGATTTCGCATGCATAGGCGGCCATGTTCAGCGAAAAGCCGATCAGTGCCGCCGGCAACGGATCCAGCTCGACGCCCAGTTGCGGAAGCCCGTAATAAATCACGAACAATTGCACCAGCAGCGGCGTGCCGCGAAAGAACGACACGTAGACCCGGGCAACCCAGCTCACCAGCCTGAAGCGGGACAGGCGCATCAACGCCAGGCCGAACCCTAGCAGCAAGCCGAAGAACATGCCGCCGAGGCTGAGGATGACGGTGTAATACGCGCCCTTGAGCAAAAAGGGCGCGGAGTCCAGCGCGAGTTGAAAAGCCTCTTCCATTATTGAGTGACGTCAGCGCTGAAGTATTTTTCCGAAAGCTTTTTCAGCGTGCCGTCGGCGCGCAGCTTGTCGATGGCCTTGTTCACCGCGTCCAGCAGTTCAGGTTCGCCTTTACGCAGGGCAATCCCGGCCTCCTGGCGAGAGAACGCTTCACCGGCGGCGGCAGTGTCCTTGGCCTTCTTGGCGTATTCCAGGGCGGCGAGGCGGTCGATCAGAATGGCGTCGATGCGGCCGACACGCAGGTCCTGGAACTTGGTCGGGTCGTCTTCGTAGGTGCGCACGTCAGCGCCCGGCACGTTGGCCTTGACCCACTGTTCGTAGTTGGTGCCCAGACCCACACCGACTTTCTTGCCCGACAGGTCGGCCGCAGTCTTGATGGTGTCTTTGTTCTTGGTCAGGGTCAGTGCCTGGATCCCGGAAACGGTATACGGCTGGGAGAAGTCGTATTTTTTCTTGCGTTCTTCGGAGATGGTCACTTGGTTGATCACTGCGTCCAGACGCTTGGATTCCAGTGCTGCCAGGATGCCATCCCATTTGGTCGGTTGCAGCTTCACCTTCACGCCCAGCTCTTTGGCGAGGGCTTCGGAAAATTCAACTTCGAAACCGGCCAGCTTGCCGTCGGCGTCAACGAAGCTGAACGGCGGGTAAGTGCCTTCAAGGCCGACGTTGATCACGCCCTTGTCCTTGATCGTTTGCAGTTGCTCCCCGGCAACCGCTTGCCCCAACAGGCCGGCGCTCAATGCCAGGCCCAACGAACCTACCAACAGGTTGCGACGTAATGCGGAAAAGTTCATGACAAGCCCCTGTGTTTTCTTATGAAGACGTTATGTTGGATGAGGAAGGCATAGCCGCGATCCAAAAAGACTGCCACATCCTGCCTTAAAGCAGCCCGGGCGTCTCGCGGCAAATATGCCTTCGGCCAAACTATAAGATGGGTTTTATAGATTGGAAAATAATATTAGATAGAACTTATATTCCGATATGGAATTATGAATTCTTGTGTTTCTTCAGGCGTCAGAACGCGGCGTCATAGGCAAACAACGCCGGAGCCCCGCCGGTATGCAAGAAAATGATCGGGCCCTCGTCGAAGCGGTGACGGCCGATGCCATCGAGCAGTCCGGCCATGGCCTTGCCGGTGTAGACCGGATCCAGCAGCAGTCCTTCCTGGCTGGCCAGCAGCTTGACCGCCGCCAGTGTACCGGCGTTGGGCTCGCCATAGCGTGGAGCAAAATATTCGTCCCACAGGTTTACCTTGAAGGCTGGCGAAAGCGCGACATCGAGCAATTGGGCGACGCGCTCTGCGAGCCCTTGGACCTTGGGAAACTGGTCTTCTTCGCTGCGTGAAACCGTTACGCCAATCACCGGGAGTTGTGGCAGTGATTCACTCAAGGCCAGGGCCAGTCCGCTGTGGGTGCCGGCACTGCCCGAGGCCAGCACCACGGCGGCGAATTCCAGGCCGGTGTCCTTGATCTGCTCGGCCAACTCCAGGCCGGCGCGCACATACCCCAGCGCGCCCAAGGCGTTTGATCCGCCAATGGGCACGAGGTAGGGTTTTTTGCCGTTGCTGCGCAGCCGCGTAGCCAGGGCCTGCAGTTGCTCGTCGGCGTTGTCCAGGTTGTCCACGAGTTCGACCTTGGCATCGAACAATTCCAGCAATAGTCGATTGCCGTTGCCCAGGTAGTTGCGGTCGTCGGTGCCGATAGGGTTTTCCAGCAAGGCCACACAACCCAGGCCCAGCCTGGCCGCCAGCGCGGCGGTTTGGCGTACATGGTTGGACTGGATCGCGCCGGCGGTAATGAGGGTGTCGGCACCCTGGGCCAGTGCATCGGCAGCGAGGTATTCGAGTTTGCGCAGCTTGTTGCCACCCAGCGCCAGGGGGGTCAGGTCGTCGCGCTTGATGTAGATGTCCCGACCCAGCCAGGTAGAGAGACGTTCGAGTTTTTCCAGCGGGGTCGGATGGCCGAGCAGGTCCAGGCGGTTAAAGCGCGCCAGCTGTTGTTTGATCATGGGTCCGTACTGATTGCAGGAGATGTCCGGACTATAGGCAGGGTGGGTATGGGTGGGCAACTGGCAATCGTTTGGCCGGGAGTAAAACGGCTGATGACTTCGGATGATCGGGCAACGCTTGACCTGTGGGGGCGGGGGATGGCCTGCCGCTACTGAACGAATGCACACCAGGCGGCGTCATACCTTGCCGTGGACTTGCCGTCGAGCCCTGCGATTAGTCCTTAGCTACCTAAGTATGTTTAACTTGAACGTTCATTCAAGTTAAACCGCCGGTTTGCTGCCCGCTCACAACAGGAGGCTTGCCTTTGCCGAGTCCGTTTTCGACTGTCGCGAATTCCCTGGCCGGGGTGCTTCGCTCATGAATACCTCGTCTCTTCCATCCAGCGGTCTGGTCCGCATGAATCCGCCGGTTTTTTATTTCGCGGCGACATTTATCCTGCTGTTCGGTCTGGTGGTGATCGCCGTGCCCGAACAGGCCGGCGCCTGGTTGCTGGCGGCGCAGAACTGGGCGGCCAACACGGTCGGTTGGTATTACCTGCTGGCGATGACCCTGTACCTGATCTTCGTGGTGGTCACCGCCTTGTCCGGCTACGGCAAGATCAAGCTCGGTGCCGACCACGACGAACCCGAATTCAGTTATTTGTCCTGGGCCGGCATGCTGTTCGCCGCCGGGATCAGCATCACGCTGTTTTTCTTTTGTGTTTCCGAGCCGTTGACTCATCTGGCGCAGCCGCCTCAAGGGGAGGCCGGTACGGCGCAGGCGGCGCGCCAGGCCATGCAGATTCTCTTTCTGCACTGGGGGCTGCACGGTTGGGGTGTGTTTGCGTTTGTCGGCATGGCCCTGGCGTATTTCGCTTATCGGCACAATCTTCCGCTGGCGTTACGTTCGGCGTTGTACCCGTTGATCGGCAAACGCATCAATGGGCCCATCGGTTATGCGGTGGACGGCTTTGGCATCATCGCCACCGTGTTCGGGCTGGGGGCAGACATGGGGTTTGGCGTCTTGCACCTCAACTCCGGGCTCGATTACCTGTTTGGCATCGCTCATACCCAATGGATCCAGGTTGGCCTGATCGTGCTGATGATGGGTGCGGCGATCATCGTGGCGGTAGCCGGCGTCGACAAGGGCGTGCGGGTCATGTCCGACATCAACATGCTGCTGGCCTGTGCCTTGCTGCTGTTCGTGCTGTTCGCCGGGCCCACCCAGCACCTGCTCAATACCTTGATCCAGAATGTGGGCGATTACCTCGGCGCGCTGCCGATGAAGAGCTTCGATTTATACGCCTACAACGAACCCAGCGACTGGCTGGGTGGCTGGACGGTGTTCTACTGGGCATGGTGGATCGCGTGGTCACCGTTCGTGGGGTTGTTCATCGCGCGGATATCCCGGGGGCGCACCATTCGCGAATTCGTGTTTGGCGTGCTGCTGATTCCCTTGGGCTTCACCCTGGCGTGGATGTCGATTTTCGGCAACAGCGCTATTGACCAGGTACTTAACCAAGGCATGAGTGCCCTGGGCATGTCAGCCTTGGACAACCCTTCGATGAGCCTGTACCTGCTGTTGGAAACCTACCCGTGGAGCAAGACGGTCATCGCGGTCACGGTGTTCATCAGCTTTGTATTTTTCGTCACTTCCGCCGACTCCGGCACCGTAGTGCTTTCGACACTCTCGGCCAAGGGCGGCAGCCCCGATGAAGACGGACCGAAATGGCTGCGGGTGTTCTGGGGCGCCATGACTGCCCTGGTGACCAGTGCACTGTTGTTTTCCGGCAGCATCGATGCCTTGAAGTCGGCGGTGGTGCTGACATCGTTACCGTTCTCGCTGATTCTGCTGCTGATGATGTGGGGACTGCACAAGGCGTTCTTCCTCGAGTCGCAGAAAAAAATCGCGCAAATGCATTCCCTGGCACCTGTATCGGGCTCACGCCGGGGCAAGGGTGGTTGGCGACAGCGCTTGAGTCAGGCCGTGCACTTCCCGTCCCGGGACGAGGTGTACCGTTTCCTCGACAGCACGGTTCGCCCGGCCATCGAGGAAGTCAAAGCGGTATTTGCCGAAAAAGGGCTGGCAGTGATGACCCACCCGGATCCGGCCAGCGACAGCGTCAGCCTGGAGATCGGCCATGGCGAGCAGCATCCGTTCATCTACCAAGTGCAGATGCGCGGCTACTTCACGCCCTCCTTCGCCCGGGGCGGCATGGGCTCCAAGGAACTCAACAACCGCCGCTACTACCGCGCCGAAGTGCACCTGAGCGAGGGCAGCCAGGACTACGATCTGGTGGGCTACTCCAAGGAGCAGGTGATCAACGACATCCTCGATCAATACGAACGACACATGCAGTTTCTGCATCTGGTTCGTTGATCGATGAACCTCAGACCAGGCCGCCGTTAGCCCGCAAGATCTGCCCGTTGACCCAGCCGGCGGCCGGGCTCGCCAGGAAAGAAACGATACTGGCGATATCTTCCGGCTGGCCGAGGCGTTCCAGGGGCGGCATCTTGGCGTACTGCTGGACTTGCTCTTCGCTTTTGCCATGCATGAACAACTCGGTGGCGACCGGACCGGGGGCGACGGCATTGACGGTGATCTGCCGGCCACGCAGTTCCTTGGCAAATACCTGGGTCAGGGATTCGACAGCGGCCTTGCTGGCGATGTACACGGAGTAACCGGGCAGGTTGAGGCCAACGGTGCTGCTGGAGAAATTCACGATCCGGCCGCCATCGTTCAGGCGGGTCGCGGCTTCGCGCAGGGTGTTGAAGGTGCCTCGAGTGTTGATGGCGAATGTCTGGTCGAACAACTCATCGCTGTGCTGCGCCAGCGGCATGACCTGCAGGATACCGGCGTTGTTGACCAGCAGGTCGACCTTGCCCAGGTGCGTTTCGGTTTCATCGAACATCCGCCGGACATCAGCGGCAGAGGACACATCGGCCTTGATCGCGATGGCCTGCTGACCGGCCTGGCGCAGCTGCACCACCAGCTTCGAGGCTTCGGTAGCGCTGTTGGCGTAGTTGATGGCGACGGCGAAGCCTTCGCTCGCCAGTCGCTTGGCGATTTCAGCACCGATGCCGCGGGAGGCGCCGGTCACAATGGCAACTTTGGACTTTTGATCGGTCATGGCGGTATTCCTGGTTGAACTGAGGTGAGCGAAGGGTCACATGTTTACTCGGTGCGATAAATGCACGAGAGTTGCCGTGACTGTTCAATAATCACCAACAATCATGGCGAAGGGGCGAATGGATCAAGTCAAGGCGATGAAAGTGTTCGTGCGCATTTATGAGCGCAGCAGCTTTACCCAAGCCGCCGAGGACCTGAACCTGCCCCGCGCGACGCTGACCCACACCCTCAATCAATTCGAAGCCTGGCTGGGCGTGCGCCTGATGGAGCGCAGCACTCGCAAAGTTCGACCGACCCTCGACGGCGAAGCCTATTACCCACGCTGTGTGCAATTACTGGCGGAGTTGGAAGAGGCAGAACTGGCCTTTCGCAGCGTGGCGCCCAAGGGCAGGTTGCGGGTGGACCTGCATGGAACCCTGGCGCGGAGTTTCGTGATTCCGGCATTGCCACAGTTCATGGCCCGCTATCCGGACATCGAGCTATCCATCAGTGAGGCCGATCGTTTCGTAGACCTGATCGCCGAGGGGGTCGATTGCGTGTTGCGGGCCGGCACGTTGAGCGATTCGTCATTGATCGGTCGCCGCGTTGCCAGCCTGCAACAGATCACTTGTGCCAGCCCCGCGTACCTGCGCCAGTACGGCGAGCCGAAAAGCCTCGACGACCTGAACCGGCACCGGGCGGTGAATTATCTGTCGCGCACCACCGGCAAGCTGTATCCGTTCCAGTTCATGGTGGAAGGCGAACTCAGGGAAGTGGCCATCGACGGAGCACTCTCGGTATTCGGTGCCGAAATCTATGCGGCCTCGGCCATCGCCGGCCTGGGCCTGATCCAATGCCCGCGCTATCGGATGCAAACCCAGCTTGAGCAGGGCCTGGTGCAGGAAGTACTCGCCGCCACCCCACCCCCACCCATGCCGATATCGGTGCTGTATCCCCATAACCGCCATATGTCGCCAAGGGTGCGGGTATTTGTGGACTGGCTGGCGGAGGTGTTTGCCGCTGCTCGTTAGTGTGGCCTTCGATGTTCCTGTGTGGGAGCCGGGCTTATTTCCCCAGGGTGCTGTGATGAAGTGCTACCGTTAGCCCTTTCGCATCCACCCGAACGGAGGGTCTTTCGATGACTTACACCGCCGCCGAAAACCGCTACGAGTCCATGCCCTATCGCCGCGTCGGTCGCAGCGGCCTGGTGCTGCCAGCACTGTCGCTGGGGTTGTGGCACAACTTCGGCGACAGCACGCCGATCGATACGCAGCGCGCCTTACTGCGCACGGCATTCGACCTGGGGATCAACCACTTTGACTTGGCGAACAACTATGGTCCGCCCTACGGCAGCGCCGAGATCAATTTCGGTCGGTTGCTGCGCGAAGATTTCAGGCAGTACCGCGATGAGCTGATCATCTCCAGCAAGGCCGGTTGGGACATGTGGCCGGGGCCTTATGGGCAGGGCGGCGGTTCGCGCAAGTATGTGCTCGCCAGTCTCGACCAGAGCTTGCAGCGCCTGGGGCTGGACTACGTGGATATCTTCTATTCCCACCGCTTCGATCCCGACACGCCGCTGGAAGAAACCGCCAGTGCATTGGCGACGGCCGTGCAGCAGGGCAAGGCGTTGTATGTCGGCATTTCTTCGTATTCAGGCGTGAAGACGCGGGAAATGGCCGCGCTGCTGAAGGAGTGGAAAGTCCCGCTGCTGATTCACCAGCCGGCTTACAACCTGCTCAATCGCTGGGTGGAAAAAGACCTGCTGGACGCCACCGAAGAGCTGGGCACCGGCGTGATCGCTTTTACTCCCTTGGCCCAAGGCTTGCTCACTGACAAATATCTCAAGGGCATTCCGGATGATGCGCGGGTCAACCGTCCGGGAGGTGGCTCGTTGCAGGCTTCGCACCTGTCGCAAAGCAACATCACCCATGTGCGCGCCCTCAATGAGATCGCCCAACAGCGCGGGCAGAGCCTGGCCCAAATGGCTTTGGCCTGGACGCTTCGCGATCCTCGGATCACCTCGGCACTGATCGGTGCGAGCCGTCCGGAGCAGATCATCGAGAACGTCGGTGCGCTGAAAAACCTGAGTTTCAGTGCAGAGGAACTGGCGCAGATCGACCGGTTCGCCCAGGAGGGTGGGATCAATCTTTGGGAGAAGCCTTCGTTGGCGGAGTGACGCACCAGTACGGCGAATACTTCCCCTGTGGCGAGGGGATAAATCCCCTCGCCACAGGGGTGATTCCATAGCTGTTCAGCGGAAAAACGGCGCATCCCCCAATATCGTCGCCCGGTGCATGACCCGCCGCGCCGGGCGATAGTCATCCACCGCGAAGTGTTGGGTGACGCGGTTATCCCAGAACGCCACGTCATTGGCCTGCCATCGCCAACGGATTGTGAATTCAGGGCGGGTGGCATGGGCGAACAACAGCTTCAGGATGACCTCGCTTTCGCTTTCCGATAGCTCGTTGATGCGGGTGGTGAAGCCCTCATTGACGAACAGTGAACGACGCCCGCTGACCGGGTGCGTGCGAATGACCGGATGGGACAAAGGTGGGTTTTTGCGGCGCGCTTCTTCCCAGCGCAGCCGATCTTCGGCGGTCGTGCCAAACCGTTCCAGCGGAAACGAACGGATAAAGTCGTGGGTTGCCGTCAGGCCTTCCAGCATACGTTTCAACGGCGATGACAAGGCTTCATAGGCTGCGATCCCGCTGGCCCACAAGGTGTCGCCGCCGAACGCCGGTAGCAGTTTGGCGCTGAGCACCGCGCCCAGGGCGGGGGTGGGCAGGAAGGTCACGTCGGTGTGCCAGATGGCATTGTCGCGAACATCGGTGACGGCGGTGTCGAGCACCAGGACTTCGGGCTGCTCTGGCACGTTGGGGTAGATCGGATGAATATGCAGGTCACCGAAGCAGGCGGCGAAACGTGCCTGTTGCGGCGGATCGATCGGCTGGTTCCGAAAGAACAGTACCTGATGTTCAAGCAATGCCTGCTCGATGGTGTCGCGATCCTGTGGGCTCAAGGGCTGGCTGATATCGATCCCGCTGATCTGCGCGCCGAGGGCGCTGCTCAGCGGGGTAATGGTTGCACGGTTCATCGCAATGTCTCGTTTGGCGCCGAATCGTCGGCGTGGTCATTGGGTATCAATGGGCCTGGCCGTGCCATGGCACCAATCTGCGTTGCAGGGCGCGCAAGCCCATCTCCATGGCGAAGGCGATCAATGCGATCACCAGGATTCCCAACACCACCACATCGGTGACCAGGAACTGCGCAGCTGACTGCACCATGAAGCCCAGGCCGCTGGTGGCGGCGATCAGTTCGGCGGCCACCAGCGTCGACCAGCCTACGCCCAGTCCGATGCGAATCCCGGTCAGAATGTCCGGCAGGGCGCTGGGTACGATCACATGGCGAATCAACTGGATACGCGTGGCCCCCAGCGATTGCGCTGCCCGCAGTTTGGCCGGGTCGACGGTGCGCACGCCGGTCGCGGTAGCGATGGCAATCGGGGCGAAGATCGCCAGATAAATCAGCAGCACCTTCGACGGCTCACCAATGCCGCACCAGATCACGATCAATGGCAGATAGGCCAAGGGCGGGATCGGCCGGTAAAACTCGATCAAGGGATCGAGCACTCCCCTGGCGATGCGGTTGGCGCCGATGGCGATGCCCACCGGTACCGCCGTCAAAATGGCGAACAACAGGCCCAGGCCGATTCGCTGAAGGCTCGCGCCCAAGTGTTGCCAGAGTGTGGCGTCCATATAGCCGCTGGTCGCCAGCAGCCAGCCTTTTTGCAGCACCGCGGAGGGCGAAGGCAGGAACAGTGGTTCGATCAACCCGCTGGCGGTGACGGCCCACCAGGCCGACAGCAAGGCGATCAACGTCAGGCCGCTGATCCAACGGATACTCAGCTTGAACCCTGAACCGATGGCTGGGTGCCTGGTCGTCGGTTCACTGACCAGGGCAGGCACTTCATAGCTGCTCATGCGCGCTCCTGTTGCCGAATGGCGCTGCGTTGGGAAAATACTTTGGCGAGTACATGCTCGCGGGTTTCGATAAAGCGTGGATCGGACTTGATCGACCGCGCCGACTCCCCGTCCCCATAACGACGACTGAAGTCCAGGCTCAAGCGCTCGACGATGTGCCCCGGATCGGGTGCCAGCAGAATCAGGTCGGTGGCGAGGAAGACCGCCTCCTCGATGTCATGGGTGATGAGGAACACCGGTTTGGCAGTGCGTTGCCAGACTTGCAGCAACAGTTCCTGCATTTGCTCACGGGTGAAAGCGTCCAGGGCGCCGAAAGGCTCGTCCATCAACAGCAGTCGTGGCTCGGCCGCCAACGCTCGAGCGAGGCCGACACGTTGTTTCTGGCCGCCGGAAAGCTGCCAGATGCGGCGTTGTTCGAAACCGGCCAGATCCACCAGGGCGAGCATTTCGCGAGCGCGGGCTTCACGTTGTGCCTTGGCGACGCCGGCCAGCTCCAGGCCGAACCCAACGTTAGCCAGCACGTCTTGCCAAGGCAGCAGCGCGTCGTCCTGGAACACCACGCCACGCTCGGCACCCGGCCCCGATACGGGGACGCCGTCCAGGGTGATCTGTCCGGAGCTGGGCTTGACGAATCCGGCGATCAGGTTCAACAGCGAGGTCTTGCCACTGCCGGACGGGCCAAGGGCAACCAGCAATTGCCGGGGCCCCAGGGTGAGTGAAATATCCGCCAGCACAGGTGCCGCTGCACCGGGGTACTGTGCGCTGATGCGCTCCAGCTGTAGCAAGGCCATCGCAATGTCTCCCGAATGTGATCAGCGAGTGATGTATTTGGCGCTGACGTACGGCGCGTAGTCCGGCAGTACGGCTTCGACTTTGCCTTGCTCCTTGAGGAACGCCGCGGTGTTGGTGATGGCCTGGGTGGTCGGTGCACCCAGGCTCACCACCTGGTCGGCTGCCAGGGGATAGACGTTGCCTTGCAGCAACAGCGGGATGTCAGTGGCCTTGGCACCGGAGAGTTTCACCAGTTTGTCGATGTTGGACGCATCGGCCAGCCAGGCTTGTGGATCCTTGCGGTACTGGGCGTAGGCATCCAGGGTCACTTTGGCGAAGGCGGTCACGATTTCCGGATGCTTCTGAGCGAAGTCCTTGCGCACGATCCAGGCGTCAAAGGTTGGCGCGCCGAACTGGGCCAGTTCGGCGGAGGTGATCAGCACCTTGCCGTTTTCCTTGGCCACGCCAAGGGCCGGGTCCCAAACGTAGGTCGCATCGATATCGCCGCGCTTCCAGGCCGCGATGATGGCCGGTGGCGCGAGGTTCAGTACGGTGACTTTCGACGGGTCGATGTTCCAGTGCTTCAACGCGGCCAGCAGGCTGTAGTGGCCAGTGGATACGAACGGCACGGCGATCTTCTTGCCGATCAGGTCCTGCGGAGCCTTGATCCCGGCGCCGTCACGGACCACCAGAGCTTCAGCGGCGCCGATCTGCGTGGCGATGAGGAAGGTTTCCACCGGGACCTTGCGTGTGATTGCAGCGGTCAGCGGGCTTGAACCGAGGT
This sequence comes from Pseudomonas sp. AF32, assembly GCF_022342325.2. NCBI lineage: Bacteria > Pseudomonadati > Pseudomonadota > Gammaproteobacteria > Pseudomonadales > Pseudomonadaceae > Pseudomonas > Pseudomonas sp. AF32. The sequence goes on from NZ_RQJK02000009.1 coordinate 162,652, forward strand.
AGCCGATCTGCACGTCGCCCGAGGCGATAGCAGTGATGACATCGGCGCCATTGTCGAATTTGCGCCAGTCAATCCTGGCTTGGGTGGCTTTTTCATAGGCGCCATCGGCCTGGGCGACTTTAGCCGGATCGACGGTGGTCTGGTAGGCGACGGTCAGGTCGGCTGCTTGGGCAAAGAGACTCGTGGCGGCCAGGGAGGCGGCCGCGAGAAGGCGACGGGGGAAACGCAAGGTCATAGAGATGCTCCTCAACAGGCCGCCGGATATTCGGCGTTGGAGGAGACTAAATGATCTAAGAATCCGAAAATAAATAACTTTTTAGAATGAGCTTATTTGCGAAAAAAATCTATTCGAGCATCAGCTTTGTGGCGAGGGGATATATCCCCTCGCCACAAAGCGCATTCCCACGTGGGAGCGGTGGGAATATTTGGTCAGTTACTGATCGCCAGAATGCTCGCCTGGTAAGAACCCACGAACACATCGAAATCCCCGACCTCGTTCTGCTCCAGCTCGCTCTGCTGGTCCAGTGATTGGCGTGCGGCCTCTTCGAATGCCGCCTGCTCCGAGGCAGCCAGGGGCTCGGCGCGGAAGAATTCGGCGTGGGCTTTGCTCTGGCGCAGGGAAAACTGGGCGAAACTTTCCCGATGTTCGGCCATGGCCGCCAGGACCTGCGCGGACGGGGTCAGTGACGGGTCCATCACCTTCGCCAGTTGCGCCTCCAGTGCCTGGCGGTGGGCATCGCCACCCTGACTCTGGTCCAGCAACGCCGCCAGCGGCGCGATCTTTTCCAGCAGTTCGATGGCCCAGGACTGCATGTCCACCGATTGGCCCTGACGCTGCAGTTGCAGGCCTGGCTTGCGGCCTTCCTTGACCACCGTCAGGAAGTTGCTGGTGGCGTTGCCGCATTCGTTGTTTTCCAGTTGCGGGCTGTCGTTGAGGCCGCAATACAACAGAAATGCATCGAGGAAACGCGATTCAGTGACGTCGATACCCATTGGCAGGAACGGGTTGATGTCCAGGCAGCGCACTTCGACATACTGGATGCCCCGGGCCATCAAGGCCTGGATCGGGCGCTCGCCGGTATAAGTCACGCGTTTGGGGCGGATGTTGGAGTAGTACTCGTTTTCGATCTGCAGGATGTTGGTGTTGAGCTGGATCCATTCGCCGTCGCGATGAGTGCCGATTTCAACATAGGGCGCATAGGGCGTTGCCACCGCTTTGCGCAGACTGTCGGTATAACTTGCCAAGTCGTTGTAGCACGGTGTCAGGCCGGCCTGAGCGTTGCTCTGGTAACCCAGGTCGCTCATGCGCAGGCTGGTGGCGTAGGGCAGGTACAGCGTGTCCGGGTCCAGTTGCTCCAACTGGTGGGGGCGACCGCGCAGGAAGCCAGCGTCCAGGGCAGGGGAGGCGCCGAACAGATACATCAGCAGCCAGCTGTAGCGACGGAAATTGCGGATCAGTGCGATGTAGGCCGACGACTGGAAGTCACGGTCGCTCATTTCGGCGGCTTCCGCTTGCCGAAGCAGCGGCCAGAGTTTTTCGGGCAGGGAGAAGTTGTAGTGGATCCCTGCGATGCATTGCATGGTCTTGCCGTAGCGCAGCGCCAGGCCCTGACGGTAGACGTACTTGAGCCGACCGATGTTCGAGGTGCCGTAATACGCGATCGGAATCTCTTCTTCCGCCGGCAGCGGGCACGGCATCGATGGACTCCACAGGTATTCGTCACCGAGCTTGCTGTAGACGAACCGATGGATGCTGTCGAGGCTGGCCAGGGTGTCGGCAGGGTCCGACAGGGCGGGTGTGATGAACTCCAGCAGCGACTCGGAATAGTCGGTGGTGATCTGTTCGTTGGTCAGCGCCGAGCCCAGGGCCTCGGGATGCGGGGTCAACGCCAGTCGCCCGGTGTCCGTGACACGCAGGCATTCGCGTTCGATACCGTGCAGGCACTGCTCGAGCAGGGAGAGGTTGGCGCGCTCGCCGAGCAGGGCCAGGCGGCGGTTTAAGAGGTCGCTCAAGTTGAATTCCTTCACGCGTCAGTCGCCCCAATATGGGGGTGGGCAAGGCGCTCTACAAGGGTGAAGTTAAAACTGGCGTTTTCGCCTGGTTTTGTGCGGCCCGGGAATCAGTCGCCGCTGGCCTTTCTGTGGGAGCGAGCCTGCTCGCGATAGCGGTGGTTCAGCAACAGTGATGTCAACTGGCACGCCGCCATCGCGAGCAGGCTCGCTCCCACAGAGAGTCATGGCGAGTTTCGACACCGCATACGCAGCGCCGAAATTACCCCAAATCGACGACAGGGAGCTATAGGGCAGCGAACGTGCCTTGCGCTTTTGCGACCAGCTTGTCGCCTTGCATCACCTCGGCCTCGACCACCAGCGTGCGCCGGCCTGGATGAATCACCCGGGCCGTGCACAACACTTCGCCGTCGGACACGGCGCGAATGTAGTTGATCTTGCATTCGATGGTCGCGCTCTGCTGGTCAAAGCCATGGACGCTGGAGCAGGCCAGGCCCATGGCGATGTCCACCAGGCTGAACAGCGCGCCGCCATGCAGCTTGCCGCCCCGATTGCGCAGCGGCGCCTCAAGGCCCAGGGCGACTTGTGCCACCCCTTCCTCAAGGCTGTGCAGACGGCAGCCGAGCAGCTTGAAAAACGCGCTCTCCACCAACCCGGCCGGCACGTCCATCAGCGTTTCTTCAACTGCTTGGCGTTGGCGAACAGCGAGGCCATGGCATTGTTCGTCGGGGCCGCCGTGGCGGTTTCCTTGCGTGGTGCGGTGTTCTGCGGACGTGGCGTCGAGCCCGGACGGGCACCACGGGCGCCGTCGACTTTTTCGCCTGGCGTGTCGCTCATGCGCATCGACAGGCCGACGCGTTTGCGCGGGATATCGACTTCCATGACCTTCACTTTCACCACATCGCCGGCCTTCACGGCTTCGCGTGGATCCTTGATGAACTTCTCCGACAGCGCCGAGATATGCACCAGGCCATCCTGATGCACGCCGATGTCGACGAACGCACCGAAATTGGTGACGTTGGTCACCACTCCCTCGAGGATCATGCCGGGCTGCAGGTCCTTGAGATCCTCGACGCCTTCCTGGAACTCGGCGGTTTTGAACTCGGGACGCGGGTCGCGGCCCGGTTTTTCCAGTTCCTGGAGAATGTCGGTCACGGTGGGCAGGCCGAAGGTTTCATCGGTGAATTTCTTCGGATCCAGGCGCTTGAGAAACGCCGCATCGCCGATCAGCGAGCGGATGTCGCGGTCGGTCTGGGCAGCGATGCGTTGCACCAGCGGGTAGGCCTCGGGGTGGACGGCAGAGGAGTCCAGCGGGTTATCGCCGTTCATGACGCGCAGGAACCCGGCGGCCTGTTCGAAGGTTTTTTCACCCAGGCGCGGGACCTTCTTCAACGCAGCGCGGGTTTTGAAGGCGCCATGCTCATCGCGGTGGGTCACGATGTTCTGCGCCAGTGTGGTGTTCAGGCCGGAAATCCGTGCCAGCAGCGCCACCGATGCCGTGTTCACGTCCACGCCCACGGCGTTTACGCAATCCTCCACTACGGCGTCCAGGCCACGGGCCAGTTTCAACTGGGACACGTCGTGCTGGTATTGACCCACACCGATGGATTTCGGATCGATCTTCACCAGTTCCGCCAACGGATCCTGCAAGCGACGGGCAATGGATACCGCGCCACGGATCGACACGTCCAGGTCCGGGAATTCCTTGGCGGCCAGCTCCGAGGCCGAGTAAACGGAAGCGCCGGCCTCGGAAACCATGACCTTGGTCAGTTTCATGGCCGGGTATTTCTTGATCAGCTCGGCGGCCAGTTTGTCGGTTTCCCGGCTGGCAGTGCCGTTGCCGATGGCGATCAGGTCCACCGAATGCTTGGCGCACAAGGCGGCGAGCACCGCGAGGGTCTGGTCCCACTTGTTATGCGGCACGTGGGGGTAGACCGTGGTGTGGTCCAGCAACTTGCCGGTGGAGTCCACCACCGCCACCTTGCAACCGGTACGCAGGCCCGGGTCCAGGCCCAGGGTGGCACGCGGGCCGGCCGGGGCGGCCAGCAGCAGATCGTGCAGGTTGTGGGCGAAGACGTTGATCGCTTCGGTCTCGGCATTGTCCCGCAGTTCGCCCAAAAGATCGGTTTCCAGGTGTGTGTAGAGCTTGACCTTCCAGGTCCAGCGCACCACCTCGGCCAACCATTTGTCGGCGGGACGGTTCTGGTTCTGAATGCCGAACTGTTGGCCGATCATGCCTTCGCAAGGGTGCATGGTGCCCGGCAATTCATCACCGACCTTCAGCGCAGAACTGAGGATACCTTCGTTGCGGCCACGGAAAATGGCCAGGGCCCGGTGGGACGGCACGCTCTTGAGGGGTTCGTCGTGTTCGAAATAGTCACGGAACTTCGCGCCTTCCTCTTCTTTGCCGGCAATCACGCGGGCGCTGAGGATGGCTTCCTGTTTAAGGAAATTGCGCAGCTTCTCCAACAGATTGGCGTCTTCGGCGAAACGCTCCATCAGGATGTACTTGGCCCCTTCCAGGGCGGCCTTCACGTCGGCCACGCCTTTTTCGGCGTCCACGAAGCGAGCGGCTTCGATTTCCGGTGTCAGGGTCGGGTCGTTGAACAGCCCGTCGGCCAATTCGCCGAGACCGGCTTCAAGCGCGATCTGGCCCTTGGTGCGGCGCTTTTGCTTGTAGGGCAGATACAGATCTTCGAGACGGGTCTTGGTGTCCGCCAGCTTGATGTCGTGTTCCAGTGCCGGGGTCAGCTTGCCCTGTTCCTGGATGCTGGCCAGGATGCTGATGCGCCGTTCGTCGAGTTCGCGCAGGTAGCGCAGGCGCTCCTCCAGATGACGCAATTGGGTGTCATCGAGGCTGCCGGTCACTTCTTTCCGGTAACGGGCGATGAAAGGCACCGTGGAGCCTTCATCGAGTAGCGCGACGGCCGCTTCGACCTGTTGTGGGCGTACACCGAGCTCCTCGGCGATGCGGCTGTTGATGCTGTCCATAAAACCACCTGACAAAATGTGAAATCAGGCTCGCCACCACTTGAACGGGGCTTGGCGAGACTGGTTGAGCGGCCTGGCATGCGCCGCTGCCTGGGTCAAAAGGCTGTCAGTTGACCCGCGAAATTCAAAAAGTGCTGCCTGGCCTGGGAAAAGCACGCCGCAAATACGATTCGACATTTCCTGGCACAAAAGGCCGCGCATTATAACCGGCGTTCCATCTTTCGGGGGCGCCGTGGTCTGTAGGCTCGATACCCGTATCAGTGGAGATAGAGGAAAAATCTGCTAACAATGCACACGGTGCGTATAACGTCAGCTAGGCCATAATGCGCGCCGAGATCAAAGGAGCTTCCTATGAGCAGCACTGCACAAACTGCTGAAGGCGAAAAAATTCTGATCGTTGACGACGATCCTGGGCTGAGCAGCCTGCTGGAGCGTTTTTTCGTCAGCAAGGGCTACCGCGCCCGCACCGTACCGAACACCGAACAGATGGATCGGTTGCTGGCCCGCGAGGTTTTCAACCTTGTGGTCCTCGACCTGATGCTGCCCGGTGAAGACGGCCTGACCGCCTGCCGCCGCCTGCGTGGCGCCAACAACCAGATCCCGATCATCATGCTCACCGCCAAGGGTGACGAGCTGAGCCGTATCAAGGGGCTGGAGCTGGGGGCCGACGATTACCTGGCCAAGCCGTTCAACCCGGACGAACTGATGGCACGGGTCAAGGCGGTCCTGCGTCGCCAGTCGGCCCCGGTTCCTGGCGCGCCGGGCAGCGAAGATGAAAGCGTGACCTTCGGTGACTATGAACTGTCCCTGGCCACCCGCGAGCTCAAGCGCGGCGATGAAGTCCACATGCTCACCACCGGCGAGTTCGCCGTGCTCAAGGCCCTGGTGATGAATGCCCGTCAGCCGTTGACCCGTGACAAGCTGATGAACCTGGCCCGTGGCCGTGAGTGGGATGCGCTGGAGCGCTCCATCGACGTTCAGATATCCCGCCTGCGCCGGATGATCGAGCCCGATCCTTCCAAGCCGCGTTATATCCAGACCGTCTGGGGTGTGGGGTATGTCTTCGTGCCGGATGGTGCTGCCAGTAAGTAATGGCGATTTGTAGGAGCGGGTTGGCTGGTTGAAGGGTTCTTCCAGGCGACTCGCAGTCCGTCAGTGTGCGAGCATCGCTCGCTCCTGCAAGTGTGTAGCGGTTATCCATGAAAACCCCTGTTTGGTTCCCCCAGAGTTTCTTCTCCCGCACCCTCTGGCTGGTGCTGATCGTCGTGCTCTTTTCCAAGGCGCTGACGCTGGTCTACCTGCTGATGAACGAAGACGTGCTGGTGGATCGCCAATACAGCCACGGTGTCGCCCTGACCCTGCGGGCCTATTGGGCTGCCGATGAAAACAACCGGGCGAAGATCGCCGAGGCGGCGACGCTGATCCGGGTAGTCGGTGCCGGTGTGCCGGAAGGGGAGCAACACTGGCCCTACAGCGAGATCTACCAACGACAGATGCAGGCCGAGCTGGGTGCCGACACCGAGGTCCGATTGCGCATGCATTCGCCTCCCGCGCTGTGGGTGCGTGCGCCGAGCCTGGGGGATGGTTGGCTGAAGGTTCCGCTGTACCCGCATCCTCTGCGGGGCCAGAAAATCTGGAACGTACTCGGCTGGTTCCTCGCCATTGGGCTTTTGTCGACAGCATCGGCGTGGATCTTCGTCAGCCAGCTCAACCAACCATTGAAGCGCCTGGTCTACGCAGCTCGCCAACTGGGCCAGGGGCGCAGCGTGCGGCTGCCCATCAGTGACACCCCGAGTGAAATGACCGAGGTCTACCGTGCCTTCAACCAGATGGCCGAAGACGTCGAGCAGGCCGGACGCGAACGTGAATTGATGCTCGCCGGCGTTTCCCATGATCTGCGCACGCCACTGACCCGGCTTCGCCTGTCGTTGGAGCTGATGGGCGAACACACCGACCTCACCAATGAAATGATCCGTGACATCGAGGACATGGACGCGATCCTCGATCAGTTCCTGGCGTTCATTCGCGATGGGCGTGACGAGTCGGTGGAGGAAGTGGACCTCAGCGAGCTGGTCCGGGAGGTGGTCGCGCCCTATAACCAGAACGACGAAAAAGTGCACCTGCGGCTGGAGCCGATCCAGCCGTTCCCGCTCCGTCGGGTGTCCATGAAGCGATTACTGAACAACCTGATCGGTAATGCCTTGAACCACGCAGGCTCGGGCGTCGAGGTGGCGGCCTATGTGTCCGGTGACACCAGCGCGCCTTATGTGGTGCTGAGCGTCATGGACCGGGGGGGCGGCATCGATCCGTCCGAGCTGGAAGCCATTTTCAACCCCTTCACTCGCGGTGACCGTGCCCGTGGTGGGAAGGGTACGGGGCTGGGCCTGGCAATCGTCAAGCGCATCGCCTCGATGCACGGTGGCAATGTAGAGTTGCGCAACCGCGTGGGTGGTGGGCTTGAAGCGCGGGTGCGGTTACCGTTGGGGTTGATGCTACCGCGGGATGCGGTTTAGAGGCAGCTACAAGCTACAAGCTACAAGCTACAAGCTACAAGCTACAAGCTACAAGTGTGGAAAATGACTTGCTTGCAGCTTGCAGCTTGCAGCTTGCAGCTTGCAGCTGCATTAGCCTTTCCCTTTGGTCCGGGTCATGTTCGGCCCGCCGTTCTTTTCCAGGTGCTCGATGATGATCCCGGCCACGTTTTTGCCGGTGGTGGTCTCGATGCCTTCCAGGCCGGGTGAGGAGTTGACCTCCATGACCAGGGGGCCATGATTGGAGCGCAGGATGTCCACGCCGGCGACGGACAAGCCCATGACTTTCGCCGCGCGCAAGGCGGTCATGCGTTCTTCCGGGGTGATCTTGATCAGGCTGGCGCTGCCGCCACGGTGCAGGTTGGAGCGAAACTCCCCGGGGCGGGCCTGACGCTTCATCGAAGCGATGACTTTGTCTCCCACCACAAAGCAACGAATGTCCGCGCCGCCGGCTTCCTTGATGTATTCCTGGACCATGATGTTCTGTTTCAGGCCCATGAACGCCTCGATCACTGACTCTGCCGCTGTCGCGGTTTCGCACAATACCACTCCGATACCCTGGGTACCTTCCAGCACTTTGATGACCAGCGGCGCGCCGTTGACCATCGCGATCAGGTCGGGAATATCGTCGGGGGAGTGGGCAAAGCCGGTTACCGGCAAGCCGATACCACGTCGCGACAGCAATTGCAGGGAGCGCAGCTTGTCTCGGGCGCGGGCGATCGCTACGGATTCGTTGAGGGGAAACACGCCCATCATTTCGAATTGCCGCAATACCGCGCAGCCATAGAATGTGACCGATGCGCCAATTCGCGGGATCACTGCGTCGAACCCTTCCAGGGGCTGGCCCCGGTAATGGATTTGCGGCTTGTGGCTGGCAATGTTCATGTAGGCGCGCAAGGTGTCGATCACCACCATTTCATGGCCACGTTCGATCCCGGCTTCGACCAGGCGGCGAGTGGAATACAGACGCGGGTTACGCGACAGCACAGCGATCTTCATGCAACACCTGTGGCAGAGGTAGTGGACACCGGGAATACCGGCTTGTCTTGAACGTATTTGATGCCTGGATTGACGACCAACTGGCCGTCGACCAAGGCCTTGGAGCCCAGCAACAGGCGATATCGCATGGATTTGCGGCAGGCAAGGGTGAATTCGACCCGCCAGATCCGATCACCCAGCGCCAGCGTGGTGCTGATCACGTAGCGCACCTGGGCGTGACCGTTGGAACTTTTTATCGTCTTGCGCGCTACCAGTGGGGCTTCGCAACGGCGATGACGCAGTTGCACCACCGTGCCCAGGTGCGCGGTGAAACGCACCCATTTTTCACCGTCACGCTCGAACGGCTCGATATCGGTGGCGTGCAGGCTGGAAGTGCTGGCACCGGTGTCGATTTTTGCCCGCAGGCCCGCCACTCCCAGGTCCGGAAGCGCCACCCACTCGCGAAGACCGACAACGGTCAAATGGTCAAATGTCTTCAATAAAAACAACCTGATCAGTACGTCGGATCGTGGGAGTCCGCGAGTCGCGGTATCGCACAGGATAATCACAAAATGGCGACAGATATCTACGCACCTGTTTGCGCTTGTAACTTTCGCCGGCAAAACCGGCGTGGCGCGCATTCTATCTGTCAGACCGGATTCGTGCGCTCGACAAAAACGGTAGTACAGTTCTGACTATTGGTAGAGAGAGGAATTGCAGTGATACAAAAACAGGAAGAGGACGACAAAGTCCGTCTCGATAAATGGTTGTGGGCGGCGCGATTCTACAAAACCCGTGCGCTTGCCAAGGCCGCTATCGAAAGTGGCAAAGTCCATCACCGAGGCGAGCGCTGCAAGCCGGGCAAGGAGCCGCGCATCGGTGACGAGTACGTCATACGCGCCGGCTTCGATGAGAAAACCGTGGTGGTCGAGGCATTGTCGATTGTCCGGCGCGGGGCGCCTGAGGCGCAGACGCTCTATCGCGAAACCGAAGCCAGTATCGCCAGGCGCGAAGCCGCTGCGGCCCAGCGCAAAGCCGGCGCACTGGGCGTCAGCACTGATGGCAAACCGAGCAAAAAACAGCGCCGGGATCTGTTCAAGTTTCGCGGCAGCACCAGCGAATAAAAGTGCTTTCGAAGTGGAATGCAGACTGTGGCGAGGGGATTTATCCCCGTTGGGCTGCGTAGCGGCCCCTACAAAACCGGACGCTACGCGCCCCAACGGGGATAAATCCCCTCGTCACAAAGCCTGTCCGGCTCAGTTGAACGCGTGATGTTTAAGTCCCATCCCGTCAGGCAACTCCTCACCTTGCTTGGAACCACCCTCGAATGCCCATAAAATGCCCGGCATTCTTTACCATCATCCAGATACGCACCTTATGACTGATTTTCCGGATAACGACTGCACCCAACGTTTCATTTTCGACGACAGCGATGTCCGGGGCGAGATGGTGGCGCTGGAGCGCAGCTACGCCGAAGTGCTTGCCAAGCACCCCTATCCGGAGCCGGTCGCGCAACTGCTCGGCGAACTGATGGCGGCAGCGGCGCTGTTGGTTGGCACCCTGAAGTTCGATGGCTTGTTGATTCTCCAGGCCCGTTCCGAAGGCCCGGTGCCGATGCTGATGATCGAGTGTTCCAGCGAGCGCGAGATCCGTGGCCTGGCCCGCTATCATGCCGAGCAGATCGCACCCGACGCGACCCTGGTCGACCTGATGCCCAACGGCGTCCTGGCGCTGACGGTCGACCCGACCCACGGCAAACGTTACCAGGGCATTGTCGACCTCGACGGTGCCTCCCTGGCCGAATGCTTCACCAACTACTTCGTCATGTCCCAGCAGACCAATACACGCTTCTGGCTGTACGCCGACGGGCGGCGCGCGCGGGGCCTGCTGCTGCAACAACTGCCCGCCGACCGCATTCGCGATCCGGAAGAACGTGACGCCAACTGGCAGCACCTTACTACGCTGGCCAGCACCCTGAACGCCGATGAGCTTCTGGGGCTGGACAACGAAACGGTCCTGCATCGCCTCTACCACGAGGAAGCCGTACGGCTGTTCGACAGTCTACCGTTGCGCTTCCGATGCAGTTGCTCTCGTGAACGATCCGGCAATGCGCTGGTCAGTCTGGGTCTGCAAGATGCGCAGCAACTGGTGGTCGAGCATGGCGGCGCCGTCGAGATCGATTGCCAGTTCTGCAATGAACGTTATCTGTTCGATGCGGCTGACGTTGCGCAATTGTTCGCCGGAGCGGGCGTTGAATCACCGTCAGATACTCGTCACTGAACCGGTTCAGCTCAGGTAAATCTCCTGGCAAACGCCGGTTTTACGCCGTACTGACGGGAGGGCCCTACTTTTTTTGGGCTTTTCTGGCATAATCCGGCGCACTTTTTTCGGGTAGTAGTGCGCGACTTCCTACTACAAAACGTTTGGAGCACTCGGCCACGGGCCGATGGGGAATCTCATGACGCAAGCCAATAACACCGTGTACACCGATCTGAGTGTCGATGATCTGGTCAAAGAAGCCTTGAATCGCGGTGAAGGCGAGCTTGCCGATACTGGCGCGCTGGTTGTCCGTACCGGTCATCGTACCGGCCGCTCGCCAGCCGACCGTTTCATCGTGGAAGAGCCGAGCACCCAGGACGCCATTGCCTGGGGCCCGATCAACCGCAAGTTCCCGGCCGACAAATTCGATGCCCTGTGGGCTCGCGTCGAAGCGTTCAACAACGCTCAAGAGCATTTTGTCTCCCACGTCCATGTAGGTGCGTCCGACGACCACTACCTGGCCGTGAAGATGACCACCCAAACTGCCTGGCAAAACCTGTTCGGTCGTTGCCTGTTCATCAATCCGGCCCAGTACAATCCCGCTGGTCGCCAGGAATGGCAGATCCTCAACGTCGCCAACTTCGAATGCGTTCCTGAGCGCGACGGTACCAACTCCGACGGTTGCGTGATCCTCAACTTCGCTCAGAAAAAAGTATTGATCGCAGGCATGCGCTACGCCGGCGAAATGAAAAAGGCCATGTTCTCGGTGCAGAACTTCCTGCTGCCGGCCGCTGACGTGCTGCCGATGCACTGCGCCGCCAACATTGGCGAAGAGGGCGACGTGACCCTGTTCTTCGGCTTGTCCGGCACCGGCAAGACCACCCTGTCCGCCGACGAAAGCCGTTACCTGATCGGTGACGACGAGCACGGTTGGGGCGAGGGCGTGGTGTTCAATATCGAAGGCGGTTGCTATGCCAAGTGCATCGACCTGTCGGAGAAGAACGAACCGGTTATCTGGAAAGCCATCAAGCACGGCGCCGTGCTGGAAAACGTCGTGCTGGATAGCGCCAAGAAAGCGGACTACGCCGACGGCAGCCTGACCCAGAACAGCCGCGCCGCCTACCCGCTGGAGCACGTCGAAAAGCGTTCGGCGAAAAACCTCGGTGGCGAGCCAAACGCGGTGATCTTCCTGACTTGCGACCTGACTGGCGTACTGCCGCCTGTCTCGATCCTCAGCGAAGAGCAAGCTGCCTACCACTTCCTGTCCGGCTACACCGCGTTGATAGGCTCGACCGAAATGGGGTCGGGCAGCGGCATCAAGTCGACCTTTTCCACCTGCTTCGGCGCACCGTTCTTCCCGCGTCCGGCTGGCGAATACGCTGAGTTGTTGATCAAGCGTATCCGTGGCTTCGGTTCCAAGGTCTATCTGGTCAATACTGGCTGGACCGGTGGCGGCTACGGCGTCGGCAAGCGCTTCAACATCCCGACCACCCGCGCAGTTATCGCTGCGATCCAGAGCGGCGCGTTGGTCGGTGCTGAAACCGAGCACCTGGACATCATCAACCTGGACGTGCCGCTGGCTGTCCCAGGCGTCGAAACCGGCCTGTTGAACCCACGCAACACTTGGGCCGACAAGGCTGCGTACGACGAAGCCGCCAAGGCGCTGGCCGGCCTGTTCATCGAAAACTTCAAGAAGTTTGAAGTGAGCGACGCGATCAAGGCTGCAGGGCCACAGTTGTAAGGCTTGGTTTGCGAATGAAAAAGCCGCCTCCCGGGGCGGCTTTTTCATGGGCGTGTCTCAACGTAGCCGCTGGCGCATCACCTCCAGCAGCTCGCTTCCGTCCTGAACCAGCAGATACAGCGCATGCACGATGCTGGGAATATCCTTCACATCAGCGTGTTTGAAGCATAGGCAATGCAGGGTTTCGAGCAGATCGCTGGATGCTCGGATTCGTTGGGCGGCGGCGTCGCAAAGGTGGTGGACGTCGGCCTCGGTGTCGATAGCCAGGGCAGGTGTGCTTCGTAGCGACTGGTATCGCTCGCAAGACGGAATGGATGTGTGCATGAGGACCTCTTCAGTACGATTTCGAATCGCGCCGAGGACTATAGAGAGCTCTGTCCGAACATCGCAAGATGGCTTGGGGGGACGGATTGTGTAGGGCGTTTACCGGCGTCCTACGGACGAAAAAGCACCTTTCTTTCGGTTTCTATTAGTTGTCCCTTTCCTCTGCCCGACAATCAGCCAGGTCCTACGTGGCTTCTGTAGGGATGGCTTCAGAGTCGGTAGGCCGCTTCCGACGAATTTGTAATAGGCAGAGGGCCTTCAGGAAAAAGCGCGTTGAAACACATGGCTAACCAGAGGATGAAGAAGCCTGGAAAGCCGCAGTCGGGGTATAGAGCGTAGCGAGCAATGGCGGTTCTTCGGGAAGCTTCATGCATCCGCCTGGTAACAGGCATACGACCACAGCAAGAGATTGGATTAGAGAGCGCGGCATGGTTGTTCCTCACTGGAATGGTCGGTCAGCTATCGATGCTGGAGTGCGTCGCGAGGCAGCCTCCAGATCCACTGACTTCCTGCCATGACGCGATGCGTGAAATTGAAGGCGCACCTTAGCGCGCGAGCCGGGCGGGGACGAGACATCAAAATGCCCGGGTTTGTATCTCTTCATGGCAACCCAAGGGCAGGCCTCTCGCGCTGCATCCATCCGCTGAATGCTCGCCATCACACGAATAAATTTCAAAAAGCGACAGTGGCTGACTAAGGTGAAGGCTGTCTTTGGTCGCCAACAAGAGAGCTGACATGAGCCAGACACCCTTCGATATTCAGCGCGCCGCCGTGGTTGGGGCAGGCACCATGGGGCGGGGCATCGCGATGTGCCTGGCCAATGCTGGCGTGGCGGTACAGTGGGTCGACAATAACCCGCAGATGCTTGAGCAAGCGCTGGCTGCGGTGGCCGACACCTATGCCCATGGCGTTCGCCAAGGCCGCATCGACCAGGGCGAAGCCGATGCCCGGATCGCCCGCGTGACGCAGGCCGATGGCTATGCGGCGATCCGCGATGTGGATCTGGTGATCGAGGCGGTTTATGAGAATCTCGAACTCAAGCAAGCGATCTTTCGCGAGCTGGACCGCTTGCTGAAGCCCGAGGCCATTCTGGCGAGCAACACATCGGCGCTGGACATCGACGCGATCGCTGCCGCTACTCGACGGCCTGATCAGGTCCTGGGTCTCCACTTCTTCAGTCCGGCACACATTATGAAGCTCCTGGAGATCGTCCGCGGCGCGAAGACGTCCAAAGCGGTACTGGACGCCGCCGTTGCGCTGGGCAATCGCATGGGCAAAGTCAGCGTCATAGCCGGCAATTGCCATGGGTTCATCGGCAACCGCATGCTTCATCCTTACGTGCTGGAAGCGCGCAAGATGCTGCTGGAAGGCGCGTTTCCTCATCAGGTCGATGCGGCGCTCCAGGGCTTCGGCTTTGCCATGGGGCCGTTCCGCATGTACGACGTGGTCGGAATCGATCTGGAATGGCGTGCTCGCGAACTGGCGGGCAAGGGCCAGGATGCGCCCGAGGTCCAGGTGGATAACCGCCTGTGTGAACTGGGGAGGTTCGGGCAGAAAAGCGGCAACGGGTACTATCACTACGAACCGGGCAGCCGACAGGCCGAGCATGATGTGGAGGTGGATGCGCTGGTGCAGCGAGTGAGCGAAGAGCTGGGTTTCCAGCGACGCGAAATCAGTACGGAGGAAATTCTCGAGCGTTGTCTGCTGGCGCTGGTCAACGAAGGCGCGAAGATCCTGCAGGAAGGGATTGCCGGGTCGGCCCACGACGTGGATCTGGTGTACCTCAACGGCTACGGTTTCCCGGCGGACAAGGGCGGCCCGATGGCCTGGGCAGACCAGCAGGGACTGGGGGCCATTCACGCACGATTGCTGGAACTCGAGACGAAGCAGGGCGACCAGTGGAAGCCTGCGCGCCTGATCGGGGAACTGGCGGCCCAGGGCAAGGGATTCACGCAGCGGTAAACTGCTGTCCGGCGCAACATAAACACCATTGAACAACCGTTAAGGACACCTGATGCCCCAGCGCACCGAGTACCCGCATTTTCAACCCATCACGACGCGCTGGCATGACAACGATGTGTATGGCCACGTCAACAACGTCACTTACTACAGCTTTTTCGATACGGCGGTGAACACCTATCTGATCGAGGTGGGTGGCCTGGACATCCATGATGGCGAGGTGGTGGGGTTCGTGGTGAGTTCAGCCTGCGATTACTTTGCGTCTGTCGCGTTTCCCGAGCGGATTGAAGTCGGTTTGCGAGTAGGAAAGCTGGGCAGCAGTTCCGTGCAATATGAACTGGCTGTTTTCAAGGAGGGTGAAGAGGAAGCCTGTGCAGCGGGGCGCTTCGTGCATGTGTTCGTGGAACGGACGTCGAACAGGCCGGTGGCGATACCGGAACGGTTGCGTGCTGCTTTGGAGCGATTGGTTGCCTGAAACGAAAGATCGCGGCCTCCGGCAGCGCCAGGCGCTGCTGGAGGCCGCGATCTTCAACGGCTGGTCTTGATCCGCCGTCAGTCGCGGTAGTAACGATGGTGGTGCTTGCGATGCCCGTAGGCATGGCCACGACCTGGGTGGCCGTCACGGTAGTAGCGGCGATCACCGCGTCGACCATCATAACGACGGTCGTCATCATCGTCCTTGCCCATGTAGTTGCCCAGCGCGCCGCCGGCACCGCCGCCCGCAGCGGCGCCGATCAGGCTGCCGGTGGTGCCGCCCAGATTGCGACCGACCACGTTACCGCCGGCTGCGCCCAGCGCACCGCCGATGGCTGCTTCGCCGCGGCTGTGTCTGTCCGCACCCACCGCGCTGCCACCCGCGCCGCCAATGGCCGCGCCAATGGTCGAGCCGGTGCTGCCGCCCAGGGATTGGCCGACAACCGAACCCAATACCCCGCCCAATGCGCCGCCCACGCCTGCTTCGGCAGTACCGCCAGCGGAGGCGATGCCACTGACCAGGCCAAGGGACAACAAGAGAATGGAGGAGAACTTCATAGAGGAGCCTCAAAGGGATGACGGCGCGATCCTGAGGCTGGCTTCGCTTGGTTACAATCGAAATCCGACGAGTAACACGACTTGTGCACAATTCTCTAACTTATTGTTTTTTAGGTGGAACTTAAGCGTTTTTAGTCGGTCTTTAGCTACTTCGGAAGGGCCGCTTTACAGGTAAAGCGGCCCTTTTTTGTGCTCAGGCCGACCTGGCCAGGATCACTCCATCTTCGCTCGCCGCTTCCAGGCGGATCGCGACGAATTTCGACGTTGGTGTGTGGCTGCCATCGCCGGTGCTCTCCAGTGGCACCAGCGGATTCACCTCAGGGTAGTAGGCAGCAGCCTGTCCGGCGGGAATATCGAACGCCAGCAGGGTAAAGCCCTTGACCCTACGCTCGTGGCCGTCATCCCAGAGTGAAACGATGTCAACTTTCTGGCCGGGCTTGAAGCCCAGGCGAACGATATCGGCTTCATTGACGAACAACACGTCACGTTGGCCTTTCACGCCACGATAGCGGTCGTTCAGGCCGTAGATAGTGGTGTTGTACTGGTCGTGGGAGCGCATGGATTGCAGGATCAGGTCCGGTAGCTGTCCGGTGGAGCGGGTGCGCTCATGCACCAGGTCTACCGGTAGTTTGTTGGGCTTGAAATTGGCGCGGCCCGAAGCGGTATTCCAGCGACGCGCACCGGCGCTGTTGCCCAGATAGAAACCACCGGGGTTGCGTACCTTCTCGTTGAAATCCTTGAAACCAGGGATGGTGTCGGCGATCAGGTCGCGGATGCGGCTGTAGTCGGCCACCAGCCAGCTCCAATCCACGGGGCGATTGCCCAGCGTGGCGGCGGCGATACCGGCGATGATCCAGGGCTCGGAGCGCATCTGGTTCGACAGCGGTTCCAATTGGCCCATGGACGCATGGACCATGCTGAAAGAGTCTTCCACGGTCACCGCCTGCGCACCTTCGGCCTGCCGGTCGATGTCGGTACGGCCCAGGCACGGCAGTATCAATGCCTCTTTGCCATGGGCCAGATGACTGCGGTTGAGCTTGGTACTGATCTGTACCGTCAGGTCGCAATTGCTCAAGGCCTGGAAGGTGCGGTGACTGTCCGGCGTAGCCTGGGCGAAGTTGCCCCCCAGGCCGATGAATACCTTCGCCCGACCGGCGGCCATGGCGTGGATCGCCTCGACCACGTTGTGGCCGTTCTCGCGCGGTACCTTGAACTGGAAGCGACGTTCAAGCGAATCCAGGAGCGCTACCGGTGGGCGTTCGTTGATGCCCATGGTCCGGTCGCCCTGAACGTTGCTGTGGCCACGAACCGGGCACAGGCCCGCACCCGGCCGGCCAATGTTGCCGCGCAGCATCATCAGGTTGGCGATTTCCTGAATGGTGGCCACCGAATGACGGTGCTGGGTGATCCCCATGGCCCAGCACATGATTACGCTCTTGCTCCTGGCGTACATGCGGGCCGCTTGCTCGATCTCGGCCAGGGTCAGGCCCGATTGCTCGACGATCTGCTCCCATGGGGTGTCGTCGACCACGGCCAGGTAATCCAGCGCGTTGGTGCTGTGCTCATTGAGGAAAACGTGGTCGAACACCGCGGGAGCGCCAGTGTTCTGCGCTTCACGCTCCCATTGCAGTAGGAATTTTGCCATGCCGCGCAATATCGCCATGTCGCCACCGAGTGCCGGGCGGAAAAAGGCGGTGTTGGTCGGTTTGTCGCCGTTGGTCAGCATTTCCAGCGGGTGTTGCGGATGCTGGAAGCGTTCCAGGCCCCGTTCTTTCAGCGGGTTGATGCATACCACCTGTGCCCCGCGCTTTACGGCTTCGCGCAGCGGTTCAAGCATCCGTGGGTGGTTGGTGCCGGGGTTCTGGCCCCAGACGAAAATCGCGTCGGCGTGTTCGAAATCGTCGAACGTCACCGTGCCCTTGCCCACGCCGACACTCTGGGACAGCGCCACACCGCTGGCCTCGTGGCACATGTTCGAGCAGTCGGGAAAGTTGTTGGTGCCATAGGCGCGCACGAACAGTTGATACAGGTAGGCCGCTTCGTTGCTGGCCCGGCCCGAGGTGTAGAACTCGGCCTCGTTCGGACTGGACAGCCCTTGCAGGTGTTTGCCGATCAGGGCAAACGCTGCATCCCAACTAATGGGTTTATAGCGATCGGTTTCGGCGTCGTAGCTCATCGGTTCGGTCAGTCGTCCCTGGTATTCGAGCCAGTAATCGCTCTGCTCCAGCAGCGAACTCACGCTGTGCCGGGCAAAGAATGCGCCGTCGACACGGCGTTTGGTCGCTTCCCAGTTCACGGCCTTGGCGCCGTTTTCGCAAAACTTGACCACGCCACTTTCCGGCGAGTCGCCCCAGGCGCAGCCCGGGCAGTCGAAGCCGCCGTTCTGATTGGTCTTGAGCATCATGCGGATGTTTTTCAGCGCATTGTCGCTGGTCAGCCAGGCCTGAGCGACGCTGATCAGCGCGCCCCAACCACCGGCCGGTCCCTTGTAGGGCTTGTAGCGTGGTACGGGTTTCTGGTCGGCTTGTTGATGATTGCTCACGCTTGTTTCTCCATCGCAGGGCTGTAGACCCGCGGCGCACTTTTTTGCGGCAGGTGGATGAGGTTGAGGTTGTGTTGGCGAGCCCACTGCACGGCAAGGCCCGTGGGCGAGGACAGGCTGACCAGGGTCTGGACGCCGGCGCGTAGCACCTTCTGGATCAGTTCGAGACTGCAACGACTGGTGACGATTGCCAGGCCACCGGCAACCGGAATCCGTTGCCGGACCAGCGCACCGATCAGCTTGTCGAGGGCGTTATGCCGGCCGATGTCTTCACGCCCGAGCAGCAATTGTCCCCCAGCGTCCATGAACAACGCCGCGTGGACTGCGCCACAATGCTGGCCCAGGGGTTGGAACTGGCCAATACGTTGACGCAAGCCATCGAGCCATTGCGCCGGTGGCAGCGGGGCGCCGGGCAATGCCTTGAGGTTGGGCAGCGCCTGTTCCACCGCTTCTACGCCGCACAAGCCGCAGCCGCTGGTGCCGGCCAGTTGGCGGCGTTGTTGCTTGAGGTTCCAGAACGCACGGTTGGCGATGGTCACTTGGGCGTGATGCGCCGACCCCGCACCTGTCAGTTGCAGGTCATAGATGTCCGACGCGTCTTCGATGATGCCGCTGCCCAGGCTGAAGCCGACGATGAAGTCTTCCAGGTCGGTAGGTGTCACCAGCATGACGGCCTGGCTGATGCCGTTGTAGGCAATCGCCAACGCCACTTCTTCAGCCAGCGCGGTGCTGTCCGATTGGGAGTGGTCCAGGTTGCAGTAGCGATAGCTCTGGCTGGCGGCTGGTCCGGGTGCATCGACCGAGGGTGCCGGGCAGACAGGAGGCTTGTCGTTCATGGGCATCACTGAGAGTAGGAATAGTGCCAAGACTAAATGCGGCAATCTGCCACGTCTAATCGCTATTACTGATCTTTCAATAGATGACGTCGATCAAGTTGTTGTCATTGATTTCTGGTAGAGGGCAAAACAAGCTTCCGCCAGCGCCGAGCGTGGCGCGCCGCGACGCATGATGAGCCCCAGCGGGACCAGCGTTTGCGCGCTTTCGATGGGCTGGATGCGCAGATCTTCGGTCAGCACGTTCAGGCCGCTGTCCAAAGGCATCACCGCGCAGCACAGTCCACCGTGAACCGCCTGCAGCAATTGATGCACGGCGTCGGTTTGCAGCAATGGTTGAGGTGTCAGGCCTCGGCTGTGGAAGTTGTAGTCGATGGACTGACGAAAGTGCATGCCGCTGGTGAGCATTCCCAAGGGCAACTCCATCAGCGCCTGCCAGCTCAGCGGCTGGTCCCCGAAAAAGAAATAACGTTGGTCATAAATCAGTCCCATGCGGGTGTGGCTGAAAGCCAGCGCCTCGAAACGCTCGTTATCCAAACGCTCGAGGTAGGAAATGCCCAGGTCGATGCGGTTATTCGCCAGTTGTTCGAGGATCTGCTCGGAGCTCAAGGATGACAGTTCAAAGCGCAGATTTGGGTGTTCGGCGTGCAAGCGCTGCATCATCGTCAACGGGCTGAAGTCCGACAACGGTACGACGCCCAGGCGCAGCGTGCCCACCAGGTTGCCGCGACAGGCCGCCGCTTCGGCCTGAAGGCCGTCATAGGCCGCAAGCACCGTGCGCGCCCAGGCCAGCACTCGTTCCCCGGGAGCAGTAAAACCTTCGAAGCGCTGGCCTCGATTGACCAGCGGCAGACCCAGCTCTTCCTCAAGGCTTCGCAGACGCATCGACAGGGTGGGTTGGGTGATGTGGCAGCGGGCGGCGGCTTGGCCGAAGTGGCGGGTTTCGTCCAGTGCGATGAGAAATTTCAGCTGCTTGATGTCCATCTTCGCTCCAGGGCGCAGGAAGGTTCGGATTCTAGCGCTTGCGGGGCACGAGGTCATTGGTCGGCTGGGGGCCGGGTTCGTTCGGGTTGGTCTAGTCTTTTGTGTTTGGACACCTGAACCCAAGGAGCGTGCACCATGAGTCTTTTTAACTTTGTGAAGGAAGCAGGCGAAAAATTGATCGACCTGCTGACCCCTGGCAACGCCAATGCCAGCGAGCAGTTGAAAGAACACATCAATAGGGTCGGGCTGGGTAATCCGAATGTTCATGCGACCATCGAGGGCGACAAAGTCACGGTTACCGGTGAAGTAGGCAGCCAGGAAGAGAAGGAAAAGATCCTGTTGGCTGTGGGTAACATCGCAGGTGTCGGCAGTGTTGACGATCAGATCACGGTGACCGGTCCGGTGGCAAAAGCGGCACGTTTCGTCACCGTGAAGAAGGGCGACACACTCAGCGCCATCTCCAAGGCCGAATACGGCGACGCGAACAAGTACCAGAAAATCTTCGAGGCCAACAAACCGATGCTCAAGCACCCGGACAGGATCTACCCGGGGCAGGTGCTGCGTATTCCTGAATGACATCCAGCAGGCAGGACCGCTTGGCCTTCATCGCGAGCAGGCTCACTCCCACAGGGTTTCAGGAGTCCATGTGGGAGCGAGCCTGCTCGCGATAGGAGCGACATCGTTCTAAAGCCCTGCGATCAAATCCCGGTAGTTCCCCAGCGCCTCGAATTCCCCCGTATCTTTCGGCCCCTTGCGACTGTCCGGTTCACTGACCGCCAGCAAATGCGCCACACCGAAATCCCTGGCGCTGCGCAGCACCGGCAAGGTGTCGTCGATAAACAGACAGCGGGTCGGGTCGAAGTTCAGATCGGCTTGCAACGCGTCCCAGAACTGCGGATTCTCCTTGGGGAAACCGTAATCGTGGGGACTGATCAAACGCTCGAAATAAGGCGCCAGTTCGATGCGTTCCAGCTTCAGGGACAGCGAATCGCGGTGGGCATTGGTAATCATCACCACACGTTTACCGGCTCGCTGGATCGCCGCCAGAAATGTATCGGCATCCGGGCGCAAGGCGATCAGGTGCGCGGTTTCCAGTTTCAGCTCGCGCACCGGCAGCTTCAGCTCGGTGCTCCAGAAATCCAGGCAGTACCATTGCAGTTGCCCGGCGTTGCGCTCGAACAGGGGTTGCAACTCCATTTCGGCCATGGCCCGGCTCACACCGTGCAGCTCGGCGTAGCGCTGAGGCAGGTGTTCCATCCAGAAATGATTGTCGTAATGCAGGTCCAGCAGGGTGCCGTCCATGTCCAGCAGCACCGTATCGATCTCGTGCCAGGGCAACAAGGCCATAAAACTTCTCCAGCGGTAATCGGATATCCGACACAAACAATCAGAATAGGCCGGGTATAGTAGCTCGCTATCGCCCAGGGAGCCGTTTATGCGCCAGAAGCCCACCATACTCGATCGACGGATCGTCGCCACCAGCCGCCTGTTTTGCGTGGAAGAATTGAAACTGCGTTTTTCCAATGGTGTGGAACGCACCTATGAGCGTTTGGCGGGCAAGGGCACGGGATATGGGGCGGTAATGATCGTGGCGATGCTCGATGCCGAGCATGCGGTGTTGGTGGAAGAATATTGCGGCGGTACCGATGCCTATGAATTGTCCCTGCCAAAAGGGCTTATCGAACCCGGCGAAGACGTGCTGGCGGCAGCCGAGCGGGAGCTCAAGGAGGAGGCCGGGTTCGGTGCACGACAATTGGAGCACCTGACCGAGCTGTCCCTCTCGCCCGGCTACATGAGTCAGAAAATCCAGGTCGTGCTCGCCACCGATCTGTACGAAGAGCGGCTGGAGGGCGACGAGCCCGAGCCGATGCGCGTAGACAAAGTCAATCTGCGCGAACTGTCGGCCCTGGCGCAAAATCCGCAATTCACGGAGGGCCGCGCCCTGGCGGCACTGTACCTGGCCCGTGACCTGCTGACCCAGCGTGGAGCATTCCTGGCATGAATTACCCCCACCCTCTGATGGCCCCTGTAGTCCGACTGGCGCTCAAGGCCGGCGAGGCGATCCTGCCGTTCTGGCGAGCCAACGTGCAGGTCGATCACAAGGCCGACGAATCGCCGGTGACCGCGGCGGACATGGCCGCTCACGATGTCATCGTAGCCGGGCTGAAGGCGTTGGCTCCTGACGTCCCGATCCTCTCCGAAGAGGATGCCGATATTGCCCAGGGCCTTCGCGCCGGTTGGCAACGCTGGTGGCTGGTGGACCCGTTGGACGGAACCAAGGAGTTCATTTCCGGCAGCGAGGAATTCACCGTCAATATTGCCCTGATCGATCAGGGGCGCGTGGTGTTTGGCGTGGTGTCCATGCCCACCACTGGCCGTTTCTATGTTGGCGGCGCCGGACTTGGAGCATGGCGTGGCGACAAGGGAGGCGAGCCGTTGCCGATAAATGTGCGTACTGCGCTGGCGCCAGGCGAGACGTTCACTGTGGTCGCCAGCCGTCGACACACCAGTGCGGAACAGGAGCGTCTGTTGAACGGCTTGAGCGAGAGCCTGGGGCAATTGCAACTGACCAATATCGGCAGTTCGTTGAAATTCTGCCTGGTGGCAGAGGGCGCGGCGGATTGTTATCCACGATTGGCGCCCACTTCCCAGTGGGATACGGCCGCCGCCCAAGGTGTGCTTGAGGGCGCCGGTGGCGAGGTGCTGGATCTGAGTGGTGAGCCGTTCTGTTATCCAGCCCGTGAATCGCTGTTGAATGAATCGTTCCTGGCGTTGCCGACGCAGGCCGCATGGCGTGGGAAGCTGTTGGAATTGGCGCGTTCTTGATGCGTGCCCGTTTCTTTGTGGCGAGGGGATTTTATCCCCGTTGGGGCGCGTAGCGGCCCTGCTGTTTGGGGCTGCTGCGCAGCCCAACGGGGATAAATCCCCTCGCCACAGGGGGCTGCGGTGGTTTTAGCGGTGCAGCACGTACTGCCCCTCGAACCGCACAGCCGCTTCGTCGCTTGTGTCATTCAACACCTGTGTCTGCAAACTCAGCCGCGCCCGTCCGTAACGCCGGTAAGTCGCCAGGAAGCGTTTCCAGACCTTCTCATCAGGCGCGTCGCAGACGACGGTCGCGTCGCCGGTGACCGGCAGCGGATAGCTGATCTGTCCTTCCTGAATCACGATATGTCCGTCCTCGATGCCGTCTTCGCGCAGGGCCAGGTGCAACCAGCCCCAGCCGCCCAGTACCGCGCCGCAATACAGGCTGCCGCCGAACATGGTGCTCTTGTGGTTGACGTTGGCCGCGAGTGGCAGAAACAGGCGAAGTTGCCGGGCGTGCCAATCGAGCACCTTGAGACCCATCTCCCGGGTCAGTGGGATGTCGTGGTGCAGAATCGATTCCAGGTAACGGCTGTCGCGGTTCATTGCAGGCCTCTTGCGTGAAAGAAGGGGGACGATGACTCAATCGGACTCATCGGCCGCGCCCTGACTGCTGTCGCCGAAGGTCAGGCCATGTTTGCGCAACTTGTCGTGCAGGGTCTTGCGCGGAATGCCCAAGGCTTCGGCGAGGCTGCGCACCGAGCCGTGGGGACGAGCCAGTTCGGCGGCGATCAGGGTTTTCTCGAAGTTTTCCACCTGCTCGCTCAGGCCGCCGTTGACGATCGCCACGGGCGCGCCCGGGGCGCCGTCCGGCGCGTTGTCGTCCAGAGCCAGTTCCAGGCCCAGGGCAAAGCGCTCGGCGGCGTTCTGCAATTCCCGAACGTTGCCCGGCCAACTGTGGCGCAGCAGCAGTGCCCGTTGCGCCGGTTGCAGTTCATGAGGTGACAGGCCGTGGCGGGCACTGGCTTCGTCGGCGAAGTGCTGGAACAGCATCAATGCATCCTCGCCTCGCTCGCGCAACGGCGGTATGCGCAGCGGCGCGACATTCAGGCGGTAATACAGGTCAGCACGAAAGCGGCCTTGATCGGCGGACTGACGCAGGTCTTCCTTGGTGGCGGCAATGACGCGTATATCCAGCGGGATCTGTTGATTGCCTCCCAATCGTTCCACCACCCGTTCCTGCAACAGGCGCAGCAGCTTGACCTGTACATCCAGGCTCATGCTTTCGATTTCATCGAGAAACAGCGTGCCGCCATTGGCGAACTCGAACTTGCCGATGCGGCGTTTTTGCGCACCGGTGAAAGCGCCCGGTTCGTGGCCGAACAGCTCGCTTTCCACCACCGATTCGGCCAGGGCCCCGGCGTTGATCGCCACGAACGGGCCATTGCGTCGACTCGAGAGGTCATGCAGCGCACGGGCGACCACTTCCTTGCCGGCCCCGGTTTCACCCAGGATCAAAACGTCGGCGCGGGTCGCCGCCAGCGCGCCGATCTGCTCGCGAAGGCGCAGCATCGGCACCGACTGGCCGACCAGCCGGGCGCTGAGCTCCTGACGGTCGCTGAGGGCCAGGCGCAGGCTGCGGTTGTCCAGTACCAGCCGACGCAGGGCCAGGGCCCGGCGCACGCTGTCGAGCAGGTGATCGCTGGCGAAGGGTTTTTCCAGAAAATCGTAGGCACCGGCGCGCATGGCCTGGACCGCTAGCGGCACATCGCCGTGGCCGGTAATCAACAGTACCGGCAGCTCCGAATCCTGGGCGTGGAGCTGGCTCAGCAGTTCGAGGCCGTCGATGCCCGGCATGCGGATGTCGCTGACCACCACGCCCGGCCAGTCACGTGGCAGCTGTTGCGCAAGATTCTTGGCCTCGGCCAGAGGCAGGACTTTCAGGCCGGCCAGGTCGAGAGTCTGGCTCAGCGCCTGGCGCAGATGGGGATCGTCATCGATCAGCACCACCTCAATCCGGTTATCGATGGTCATACGCTACGGTCCTCGGACGGTTGCAGGCTCACTCCGGGCGCGCCGGCGCGCAGCTTGAGGGTAATCAGGGCGCCGCCCTCCTTATGGTTGGCGAACGACAGTTCGCCGCCGAAGGCGCGCATCAAGGTTTCGCAGATTGCCAGACCCAGGCCAAGCCCCTGGGTACGGGTCTTGGTGGTGTAGAAGGGTTCGCTGGCGCGGCCCAGGGCTTCCATACAAAAACCGGGACCGTTATCGCGGATGTACAGGGTGACGCCGGTTTCGGTGGCCTGGGCACTGAGCCAGAGCTTACGCGGCGGACCTTTTTCGGTCAGGGCGTCGAGCGCGTTGGCCAGCAGGTTGCCCAGTACCTGGCGTAAGCGGGTTTCACCGGCTTCCACCCACAGCGTAGCGGCCGGAAGGTCGCGGATCAGCTCTACCTCCATGCTGCGCCGGCGTTTGGCAAGCAGCGCCAGGGCGTCGTCGAGCGCCGGTTGCAGGGCGACGCTTTCCGGGGCATGGCGGTCGCGGCGGGCAAAGGCACGCAGGTGGGCGATGATCGAGGCCATGCGCCCGGTCAGCTCGCTGATCTGCTTGAGATTGCCGCGGGCATCCTCGGTACGCTGGTGGTCTAGGAGGATCTCAGCGTTTTCGGCATAGCTTCGAATCGCTGCCAGCGGTTGGTTGAGTTCATGGCTGATGCTGGCCGACATGGTGCCCAGGGCAGAAAGTTTGCCGGCCTGTACCAGGTCGTCCTGGGCACGGACCAGTTCCTGCTGGGCGTGCTCGCGCTCCAGCACTTCCTGTCTCAGCCGCCGGTTCAGTCCTTCCAGGTCGCTGGTGCGTTCGGCCACGCGGCCTTCCAGCTCATGACGTGCCTTGGCTTCGAACGCGATCCGATCCAGGTAATGACGCCTGCGCTGCATCATCAACCCGAGCAACGACATCAGCACCAAAAGCGCTGCGCCGCCGGTGGCGACCACGGTGCGCACCGGGCGGTCGATCAGTGTGCGCGGCGCCAGAATGCTCACGCTCCAGCCTGTCTCCTCGATAGACTGGGTTTGTGTCAGCCAGGCGTTGGCATCCAGGTTCAGTGGCTGGGGATCTCGGGTCGGGTAAGGCTGCACGGCGCTGATAGCTACGCGCTCCTGATCGCTCAAGGGGCGGGTCGAGCGGAATCGCCATTCCTGTCGCGAAGTCAGGATGACCACGCCGTTGTGGTCGGTGACCAACAGTTGCTCCGGCGTCTTGCCCCACAGGCTTTCGGTGTGGTCCAGATCGACTTTGACCACCAGTACGCCGATGACTTTTTCATGGTCGCGCACCGCGGCGGCAAAAAAGTAACCACGCTTGCCCGACGTGGTGCCCAGGCCGAAGAAGCGCCCCAGGCGGCCGGCCATGGCTTCGATGAAATACGGCCGGAAAGAGAAATTGCGTCCGACGAAGCTGTCGTGCTTGTCCCAGTTCGATGCCGCCAGGGTCTTGCCGGTAGGGTCCATCAGATACATCACTTCTGCGCCGCTCTGGCCAGTGATGTTCTTGAGCAACCGATTGGCGTTGCTTTGGGTCACGCTATCGTCGGGAGTCGATAACGCCGCGCGCAGGGCGGGTAGATCACCGAGAATCTGCGGCAGCACTTCATAGCGATGCAGGGTACCCAGCAGGTTGGCCACATAGAGATCCAGGGTCTGGCGGTTCTGCCCGGCCAGTTCGCTGCGGTAATACCGTTCGGCCAGATGTTCCAATGGCCATAGCAAGGGTGCCAGGCACAGCGCCAACAGGGCCAGGCTGCGCCAACGGGGTCTGCGGGGAAGAGTGGAATTCATAAGCGTGCGCCTGTAGGAACAGGCGCATTATGCCCGTGCTTGTACGAAAAATACCCGCATAGCGACGTACAGAGCCTAGGTTTGTCCGGCGAGGCACTGTTGCAATGCGATTCGCCAGTCCGGTTGACTCACTTTCCACTCCTGGAGCAGGCGCGTGCAATCGAGCCGTGAGTGCAGCGGACGATGGGCCGGCGTCGGATAGGCACTGGAGGGGATGGGTTCGATCACGGCACAAGGCTTTTGCTGCTCGACCAGATGTTCGCCGATGGCTTGGGCGAAGCCGTACCAGGAGGTTTCGCCCCTGGCCGTCAGGTGATAGGTGCCCCAGGCCCCAGGCTGCCCGGCCCGCCAGCGTTCGATGAGCTTTGCAGTGCTTTCGGCGATGGTGGCGGCCCAGGTCGGTGCGCCGACCTGGTCGGCCACCACCCGCAGATTTGGTTTTTCCTGAAGCAAGCGTTGCATGGTCAACAGAAAGTTGCGGCCGTGGGTGGAATACACCCAGCTGGTACGCAGTATCAGGTGCTGGCCTCCTGCTCGACGGATGGCTTCTTCACCGGCCAGCTTGCTGCGTCCATAGACACTCAAGGGATTGGGGGTGTCCTCCTCGGTGTATGGCTCGCACTTGTGACCATCGAAGACATAATCGGTGGAGTAATGGATCAACGGGACGCCCAGGGTGATCGCTGTTTCAGCCAGGATCCCAGGGGCGATGGCGTTGATGGCAAACGCCAGCTCCGGCTCGCGCTCGGCCTGGTCGACGGCCGTATGGGCCGCGGCATTGATGATCAGGTCCGGTCCCAGGGAGAGGATGGCTGAGCGCAGGCCATCCGGGCGCGTGAGGTCGAGCTGGCCACTGCCGCGCACGATCAGCTCTGCGGTGCCCGCCAGGCGCGATTGAAGCGCCTGGGCCAGCTGGCCGTTCTGGCCAATGATCAAGATGCGCAGGGAGGCTTTCATGGGAACAGATCGGCCTCGTTCAGGCATTTGCCGTTCTGGTCCTTGGGCGACAGGATCGGGGGGCTCTGCAGTTCCCAGTCGATGGCCAGTTGCGGGTCGTCCCAGCGAATACAGCGTTCGGCCGAAGGGGCGTAGTAGTCAGTGGTCTTGTAGAGGAAATCCGCCGATTCGCTCAGTACGACGAAACCGTGGGCAAACCCCGGCGGAATCCACAACTGCCGTTGGTTCAGCGCTGACAGACGTACACTGGCCCATTGGCCGAAAGTGGGCGAATGGCGCCGGATGTCCACCGCGACGTCCAGCACCTCACCTGCGGTGACCCGCACGAGTTTTCCCTGGGGCTGTTCGATTTGGTAATGCAGGCCGCGCAACACGCCCCGGCTTGATCGCGAATGGTTATCCTGGACGAACTGCAGGGTGCAGCCTGTGGCATCGGCAAACGCGCGGGCATTGAAGCTCTCGTAAAAGAAGCCGCGGTCGTCACCGAAGACTTTCGGCTCGATGATCAGCACTTGCGATAATCGCGTGGCGATGACGTTCAACGTGACTCTCCGGCGATCTTGAACAGATATTGGCCATAGCCGGTCTTGCCGAAATATTCGGCGCGCTCAAGGATATGCTCACGGCTGATCCAGCCCTGTTGATAGGCAATCTCTTCCAGACACGCTACCTTCAGGCCCTGACGGTGCTCGATGGTCTGTACGTACTGCGAGGCTTCCAACAAGCTGTCGTGGGTGCCGGTATCCAGCCAGGCGAAACCCCGGCCGAAACGCTCGACGTGCAGGTCACCACGTTGCAGATAGGCGTTGTTGACGTCGGTGATTTCAAGCTCGCCTCGTTTGGAGGGTTTGATGCCCTTGGCGATCCGGATGACGTCGTTGTCGTAGAAATACAGGCCGGTCACCGCGTAGCTGGATTTAGGCGTGGTCGGTTTTTCTTCGATGGAAATGGCATGGCCTTCGGTGTCGAAGTCGATCACGCCAAAGCGCTCGGGGTCCTTGACCCAATAGCCGAATACGGTCGCGCCACGTGGTCGGTTGACGGCGGTTTGCAACTGTTCGCTGAAACGCTGGCCGTGAAAGATGTTGTCGCCCAGGATCAGGCACACCGGGTCGCTGCCGATGAATTGTTCACCGATCAGGAACGCCTGGGCCAGCCCGTCCGGCGAAGGTTGCTCGGCGTAACTGAACTGCACGCCGAACTGGCTGCCGTCGCCGAGCAGGTTTCGGTATTGCGGCAGGTCCTGCGGAGTGGAAATCACCAGGATCTCTTTTATGCCGGCCAGCATCAGCACCGAGATCGGATAGTAGATCATCGGTTTGTCATAGATCGGCAAGAGCTGCTTGGAAACGCCCAGGGTGATGGGGTGCAGTCGTGTGCCGGAGCCGCCTGCCAAAATAATGCCCTTCATCATGCAATCGACTCCTTGCCGTCGAGCGAGCCCAGGCGCTCGCCCTGGTAGCTGCCGTCCTGGACACGTCGGCACCACATAAGGTTTTCAAGGTACCACTGCACGGTTTTACGCAGGCCGGTGGCGAAGGTTTCCTGTGGTGTCCAGCCCAGTTCCCGTTCGATCTTGCCGGCATCGATTGCGTAGCGCAGGTCGTGACCGGGGCGATCCTTGACGAAGGTGATGAGATCGGCATAGCGCTCGACGCCTTCGGGCTTGTGCGGCGCGAGTTCTTCCAGCAGCGCGCAGATGTTGCGTACCACATCGATGTTCTTCTGCTCGTTGTGGCCGCCGATGTTGTAGGTCTCACCGACGCTTCCTTCGGTCACGACCTTCAGCAGCGCCCTGGCATGGTCTTCGACGTACAACCAGTCCCGTACCTGTTGTCCATCGCCATACACCGGCAGGGGTTTGCCCGACAGCGCGTTGAGGATCACCAGCGGGATCAGCTTTTCGGGGAAGTGAAACGGGCCATAGTTGTTCGAGCAATTGGTCAGCAGCACAGGCAAACCGTAGGTGCGCTGCCACGCCCGGACCAAATGGTCGGACGCCGCTTTGCTGGCCGAATAGGGCGAGCTGGGGGCATAGGCAGTGGTTTCGGTGAACAGGTCGTCCACGCCATGCAGGTCGCCATAGACTTCGTCAGTAGAAACATGATGGAACCGAAACGTGCGCTTGCGGGGTTCGGGGAGGGCCTGCCAATAGGCGCGGGTCGCTTCCAGCAGGCTGTAGGTGCCTACGATGTTGGTCTGGATGAAGTCCGCCGGGCCATCGATGGAGCGATCCACGTGGGATTCGGCCGCCAGGTGCATGATTGCGTCAGGCTTGAACCGCTCAAGCACTGCGCTGACTGTCGGCTGGTCGACGATATCGGCCTGTACGAATTCATAGCGACTGTCATGATCGATACTGCTCAGCGATTCGAGGTTGCCAGCGTACGTCAGCTTGTCGAGGTTCAGGACGTGGTGTCCCGTATCGTGGATCAAATGCCGTATGAGGGCCGAGCCGATGAAGCCGGCACCGCCAGTGATGAGAATGCGCATCCGGTTAAGCCTTTTCCATGAGGCGACAAAGCATGGAGCATAGCTTGTCGAGGTGACGTAGGCGATGCCAACCGGATGATTTGAGTGGTTTCCTTGAGCAGAGGAATTCTCTGGAGCCAGCCGGTGCGGGTATGTTGTTTGCGCACAGGGGTTGCTTATCCCCTGACTCAATGGCGAGATAGGCATTCAACAAACCACCCCAGGGGTCGTTCTATGCCACTCGCCACGTTGGTTCACCGTGCCAGTTTGCCAAGCCCACAGCTCAGCGCCGATCAGGCGGTGGTGCTGCTGCGCTCGAATTACGGACTCAGCGGTGACCTGCGACCCCTTGGCAGCCAGCAGGACCTCAATTTCCGCGTCGACAGCGAACGCGGGCGATTTGTACTGAAGATTTGTCATGGCGACTATGCCATTGAGGAGTTGCAGGCCCAGCATGCTGCCCTCAAGCAACTGGCCGGACACGGTGCCGTGAAGGTGCCGCAGGTCATTGCCGCCAGCAATGGTCAGGATCTGTTGACGCTCGATGTGGACGGGCAGGCCGTGCATGTCCGGTTGCTGGAATACATTGACGGTCAACCGCTGACCCGGCTCAAACATCTTGGACCTGAGTTGGTGAGCGGCCTGGGGCGCTTGTGCGCGCAAATCGACCTGGCCCTGGCCTCGTTCGACCATCCCGGCCTGGAGCGTACCCTGCAATGGGACCCTCGCCATGCCAGCGCCTTGATTGAGCACTTGTTACCCGTCATCCCGGATGAACAACGGCGCAGTCTCGTCGCCGACGCCGCGCAACAGGCCGAGCGCCGCTTGCATCCGCTCAAGGCCCGCCTGCCGGTACAGGCGATACACATGGACCTCACCGATGACAACGTGGTCTGGCAACGTGATGCCCAGCGCCAATGGCAGGTTCAGGGGGTCATCGATTTCGGCGATCTGGTCCGTACCTGGCGCATCACTGACTTGTCCGTGACTTGCGCGGCGTTGCTGCATCACGCTGACGGCGATCCGTTCTTCATTCTGCCGGCGGTCCAGGCCTATCACGCGGCCAATCCCCTGCAGCATGAGGAGCTGTTGGCACTTTGGCCTTTGATCGTGGCGCGTGCGGCTGTATTGGTGCTCAGTGGAGAGCAACAGGCCTCCATCGATCCGGATAATGTCTACAGTCGCGATAACCTGGAACATGAATGGGAGATATTCCGGGTCGCTCATTCGGTGCCGTTCGAGCTGATGGAGGCGGCGATCCTGGCTGCCGTTGGCCACAGTCTGCCTCCGGTTGCCAGCGAGGGCTTCGCGCCGCTGTTGCCAACCCTGGTGGGCCGCGAGTTTGCCTTGATCGACCTGGGTGTACTGAGCCCGCACTTCGAGGCCGGGAACTGGGAGGCTCCAGGTATCGACCGACGCCTGCTGAGCGAGGCCGCCGCAGTCCATGGGCTGGCCGCCAGCCGTTACGGACAATACCGGTTGTCCCGCACTCGGCCGGACAGTGCCGTGGAGCCGGATACCTTTGCATTGCATGTGGAACTGCATATACCCCAGGGCACGCCGCTGGAATCGCCGTTCGCCGGGGTGGTTCACAAGACCGCCGACGGCATGTTGCAACTGGACAGTGCCCAATTGAGCGTGCGGCTCTGGGGCGTGTCGTCGCCGTTGCATTCGGGCGCCGCCCTGGTCAAGGGGCAGGTGCTGGGTGAAGCGACCGGTCCGTTGCTGGTCCAGCTGTGCCGAGGGGCGCAACTCAATCCGCCGCTTTTTTGCACGCCATTCCGGGCCTCGGCCTGGCAGGCATTGTGCCCGTCGCCTTCGGTGTTGCTGGGGCTGGCGTGCGATGCCGAGGAAGAAGTGGACGCCAGGACGCTGTTGGCCCGTCGTGATGCGAGCTTCGCCCGCACCCAGAAGCATTACTACGTCGATCCGCCGCGCATCGAGCGTGGTTGGCGTAACCACCTGATCGACATGCAGGGGCGTTCCTATCTCGACATGCTCAACAATGTCGCGGTGCTGGGGCACGGCCACCCGCGCATGGCAGCGGTAGCGGCCCGGCAATGGTCGCTGCTCAACACCAACTCGCGCTTCCACTATGCGGCGGTAACGGAATTTTCCGAGCGCCTGCTGGCGTTGGCGCCGTCCGGCATGGACCGGGTGTTCCTGGTCAACAGCGGCACCGAGGCCAATGACCTGGCGATCCGCCTGGCCTGGGCCTACAGCGGTGGTCGGGACATGCTCAGTGTGTTGGAGGCCTACCATGGCTGGTCGGTGGCGGCCGATGCGGTGTCGACATCCATCGCCGACAACCCCAAGGCGCTGAGCAGCCGTCCGGACTGGGTGCACCCGGTCACCGCGCCCAACACCTATCGCGGTGAGTTCCGCGGCCCCGACAGCGCACCGGACTACGTGCGCAGCGTCGAGCACAACCTGGCCCGGATCGCCGAGCAGAAGCGTCAATTGGCGGGGTTCATCTGCGAGCCGGTGTATGGCAATGCCGGCGGCATCGCGCTGCCCCCCGGCTATCTGAAACAGGTCTACGCCCTGGTACGCGAACGGGGTGGCGTGTGCATCGCCGACGAGGTGCAGGTCGGTTACGGGCGCATGGGTGAGTTTTTCTGGGGCTTCGAAGAGCAAGGCGTAGTGCCGGACATCATCACCATGGCCAAGGGCATGGGCAACGGCCAGCCACTGGGAGCCGTCATCACCCGCCGGGAAATCGCCGAGGCGCTGGAAGCCGAGGGCTATTTCTTCTCGTCGGCCGGTGGCAGCCCGGTGAGTTGCCAGATAGGCATCGCCGTGCTGGACGTCATGGAGGAAGAAAAGCTCTGGGAAAACGCCCGGATGGTGGGCCGCCATTTCAAGGCACGGCTGCAAGCCTTGATCGACCGGCATCCGTTGGTGGGCGCTGTGCATGGCTCGGGGTTCTACCTGGGTGTGGAGCTGATCCGCAACCGAGAGACCCTGGAGCCGGCAACCGAAGAAACCGCGACCCTGTGCAATCGCCTTCGAGAGCTGGGCATTTTCATGCAGCCGACCGGCGACTACCTGAACATCCTCAAGATCAAGCCGCCCATGGTTACGACGCGCCAGAGCGTGGATTTCTTCGTCGACATGCTGTCGAAGGTGTTGGACGAAGGGCTTTGATTGATCTGCAAGGCTGAGCTTTTCCGCTGTGGGCGCGGGCTTGCTCGCGAAGACGCTATGTCAGTCGCCATCCATGTCGACTGGGGAACCGTCTTCGCGAGCAAGCCCGCGCTCACAAATAACGCTTCTGGTTAATCTGGATATTTATCGGCCTAATTGCGATTAGGCCCTTTTATTCCTGAATTTTTGGCTTCTAAAACCGATTTTTATCGGTTATAAAGTCACCGCCATTACGACGCGATCTGTTCGCGCTCGCTGTTACCCTCTGTCATCGATCGAAGCCAGACTCGGCCCTGCCTGCCACCAGGAGATGATTCATGAGTCGTATCGTTACCGTTGCCGCCACGCAGATGGCCTGTTCCTGGGACCTCGAAGCCAATATCGAAAACGCCGAGAGGCTGGTTCGTGAAGCTGCGACCAAAGGTGCCCAGATCATTCTGATCCAGGAACTGTTCGAGACCCCATATTTTTGCCAGAAGCCGAACCCGGACTATTTGCAACTGGCGACCACGGTGGAAGAGAACGTCGCCATCAGGCATTTCCAGAAGGTCGCGAAGGAGTTGCAGGTCGTACTGCCCATCAGCTTTTTCGAGCTGGCCGGACGGGCACGCTTCAACAGCATCGCGATCATCGATGCTGACGGCCGGAACCTGGGTATCTACCGCAAGAGCCACATCCCGGACGGCCCTGGGTATCATGAGAAGTATTATTTCAACCCAGGCGATACCGGCTTCAAAGTGTGGAACACCCGTTACGCCAGGATCGGCGTGGGGATCTGCTGGGACCAATGGTTCCCCGAGTGCGCCCGCAGCATGGCGCTGCTGGGTGCGCAAATCCTGTTTTATCCGACGGCCATCGGCAGTGAGCCCCACGATGCGACCATCTCGTCCCGCGACCATTGGCAGCGGGTGCAACAAGGCCATGCCGGTGCCAACCTGATGCCGCTGGTGGCCAGCAACCGTATCGGCAACGAAGAGCAGGATGGCTATGACATCACCTTTTACGGCTCGTCATTCATCGCCAATCAGTTCGGTGAAAAGGTTCAGGAACTGAGCGAAACCGAGGAGGGCGTGCGGGTGCACAGCTTTGACCTCGACGAGCTGGAACACATTCGCAGTGCCTGGGGCACTTTCCGGGATCGCCGGCCGAACCTGTACGGTCCGATCAAAACCCTCGACGGCTCACTGGAGTCCTGATTGATGACAACTTTGCACAGCACGCCCCGCGCGGATGGTTTCCATATGCCCGCCGAATGGGCGACCCAGACACAAGTCTGGATGATCTGGCCCGAACGTCCGGACAATTGGCGCCTGGGTGGCAAGCCTGCGCAGGCCGCTCACGTCGCGGTCGCCAAGGCTATCGCTCGTTTCGAACCGGTCACCGTGGCGGTGTCTGCGGCTCAGTACGAAAATGCCCGGGCGCGCCTCGACGTGCCGAATATCCGTGTGGTGGAAATGTCCAGCGACGACGCCTGGGTCCGGGACACCGGCCCGACGTTCGTCATCAATGACAACGGCGAAGTACGTGGCGTCGACTGGGACTTCAACGCTTGGGGTGGTTTCGACGGTGGTCTGTATTCGCCGTGGAACCGGGACTCGCAAGTGGCCAGCAAGATCCTGGAGATCGAGCGCAGCCCGCGTTATCGCACCGAGGGTTTCGTGCTGGAAGGCGGTTCGATCCATGTTGATGGCGAAGGCACCCTGATCACCACCGAAGAGTGCCTGCTCAATCGCAATCGCAACCCGCACTTGAGCCGCGAGGAAATCGAGGCGGTACTCAGTGCGCAACTGGCAGTGGATAAGATCATCTGGTTGCCCGACGGCCTGTTCAACGACGAAACCGACGGTCATGTGGATAACTTCTGTTGCTACGTGCGCCCGGGTGAAGTCTTGCTCGCCTGGACCGATGACGAGCAGGATCCGAACCATGCCCGTTGCCATGCCGCCATGAAGGTGCTCGAAAGCAGCACCGATGCCAAGGGGCGCCCGTTCATAGTGCACAAGATGCCGATTCCGGGGCCGCTCTATGCCACCGAAGAAGAGTGCGCCGGCGTGGATGCGGCAGAAGGCTCACAGGAACGCAATCCGACGGTGCGACTGGCCGGTTCCTACGTGAACTTCCTGATCGCCAACGGCGGCATCATCGCGCCGAGCTTTGACGACCCGATGGACGCTACGGCAAAAGAGATCTTGCAGAATCTGTTTACAGAGCACGAAGTGGTCATGGTTCCGGGTCGGGAGTTGTTACTGGGGGGGGGGAATATCCATTGCCTTACTCAACAGCAACCCGCGCCGCGCACAAAATGAGTGGCGATGTAACAGCTTGGTGATATTCACCTCGGTGGCGCTGCGCCGAGGTTTTTGGATCCATTCCAGCGAGCCCGCGTCCCGATTGGGGGCGCGGGCTTTTTTGTGTCCTGGTGTCGCGGGCGCCGATAGATTGGCATAGCTCTTGTATCTGCACACCGGCAGTTCTGGGGAGCGGAGCTGAGTTGTTTTGTCATAAACCTTGGATAGATTAGCCGCTCATCAACCAGGAGAGGGCGCTGGAATGAATATGATAGGCGAGAGCGCATGCCATCCCTTGGCCGTTAATGGTGAGTCGCTTCAAGCCTTGGCGCAGTGGTTGAAGTCCAATGGAACGCGTCAGATCAGAGAGCCTGATCCGCGTCGGATGATCATGGAGCGCTACCCCGCTGGCCTGTTCAGCGAGGCGGAGCTGGAGGCGTTGTGGGATGTGATGCAAGGATAAGAATTCGACGGATTGATAAGAAGCGCTGGCCGGCATGGCAGCGCTTTTTTTGTGTCTGATCCACCGAGTTCGGCTACTCCTTTTAACGGATTTTTATACTTTTTTCGCCTGATTAAAGACGATTAACGAAATTGACACACTGTTGGGCGCGCGAATAGGATTCGCCCACGCCTGTGGCTAACAGCCATGACTCTTAAATAATAAAAAGGCCCGACACGGTCACTCGTGGGCGGGCCTTTTCATTATTTTCCAGGAGCAAGAGTCCGAAAAAAGAGCGCAACAAGCGCCGTTTCGGTTGTCGGTTGCAGTGCGCATCAACCCGCACAAGGAAAATAAATATGTTGAAGAAGCGCATCAGTTTGATCGCACTGGGGATTTTGAGCGCCACTCACGCCATGGCCAACGACCAGGCAGAGTCCAAGGGTTTCGTTGAGGACAGCAGTCTGAAAGTGCTGTTGCGCAACGCCTACATCAATCGCGACTACAAGGACGGCAACCGGGACAAGGCCGAATGGGGGCAGGGTGTAATCGGTACATTCTCGTCTGGTTTCACCCAAGGCACCGTGGGGGTGGGCGTGGATGCCTTCGGCCTTTATGCGCTGCGCCTGGACGGCGGCAAAGGTCGCAGCGGTGCGCAAGGCATCGATTTCTTCAAACAGGGTGACAGCGGCAACGCGGCGGATGACCTGTCCAAGTTCGGTGCTGCGGTGAAATTCCGCGTCTCCAATACGGTGCTGGCCTATGGCGACCAGATGCCGGCCCTCCCGGTGTTGAGCTACGACAACTCACGCCTGCTGCCGGAAAGCTATACCGGTACGCTGATCACTTCCAAGGAGATCAAGGGCCTGGAGCTGAATGCCGGACGTTTCACCGCCGAATCGCGCAAGAGCGCCGAAGGCCGTGACAGCGGTGGGCTGAAGTCGATCAACGTGTTGGGCGGCAGCTATCAGTTCACCGAGCAGTTCAAGGCGTCGCTGTATGCGTCGGACGTCGAAGACGTGTTGAAAAAACAGTACGTGAACGCCAACTACGTGTTCCCGCTGGCCAAGGATCAGTCCCTGACTCTGGACTTCAACGCCTATCGCACCCAGTTGGATAACAGCTACGTTCGCGAAAACAACGTCACCGGCGATGACAACAAAATCTGGAGTCTGGCTGCGACATTCGCCACGGGGCCACACAGTTTCACCCTCGCCCATCAGCGCAGTACGGGCGACAGTAACCTGGGCTACGCCTATGGCGGCTATCAGCGTGGACAGAACCGTGTAGGCGATGGCGGCAATACCATCTACCTGGCCAACTCCTACTGGTCGGACTTCAATGCCGAGGACGAGCGTAGTTGGCAGTTGGGCTATGGACTGGATTTCACCACCTTCGGCATACCGGGCCTGACCTACAACGTTGCCTACGTACGCGGCGACAACATCACCACGTCCACCAGCGAAGGCGGGACTGAGCGCGAAATCTTCAACCAGTTCAAGTATGTGGTCCAGAACGGCCCGGCCAAGGATCTGAGCGTCAGGTTGCGCAGTTCGGTGCTGCGTGTTTCGCAGAAATCCAGTGAATACAACGTCAGTGGTAACGAGCTGCGAGTGTTTGTGGATTATCCGATCAACGTCTTCTGATAGCAGGTCGCTTCAGTTGGATTGAAAAGACCCCCGAAGCTGATTCGGGGGTCTTTTGTCTTTTGGCGCCAGAAACATTACTGAAAACGACCATTTTCCCGATAAAAATTCGTTTCCACGGGTCTTCAACCAACGTTTCAAGCAAGGCTTGAAATGCCTCAAATTCTTTCTCATGGACGTAAATCCTGCACCTACTAGATTAGGCCGCTCAATGCAGTGGAGACCTGATAAAAAATGATCGTTCTGAACAGGGAAGTGGGCGAAGCGCTTCGACGTGACAAATACGTTAACGTCCGCGGTGGAGACTTCAATCTCTACGGTCATTTCGGCGATTTTGTCCGGCTGACCAAAAGCTGGGAAAACATGGAGCCTGACAGCTATTACGGCCAGGCCGAATCAGGCATGCGTTTTCGTCGTTACAGCGACTTCGAATACAACCCGAAGACCCGTGAGCTCAAGCAACTCGAACACCGGGCCTACATCCAGTCCAAGGCCAACAACAGTTATGTCGGTGGGTTGGAGCGGCACTTCCAGGACTTTTCCGACGAGGTCATCAACTCGCCGGTGATGCGCAGCCTGATCGACACGGACTTCGAGGTCTACAAGAACGTCCTGCCGCAGGAACTGCATGATGAAATCTGGCAGTGCCAGATCCATCAGATCCGCATCGAGATCAAACCGGGCAAGCAATTGGAGATTACTCCCGAAGGGATCCACTGCGACGGCTACCCGTTCAGTGGCGTGCACTTCTGGGGTCGTCATAACGTGGCGGGCGCAGAGAGCCGGTTGTATACCGCCCAGGAAGAGCAACTGGCCGCGATTACCTACGAAGATATTCTCGACACGACGTTCTTCCTGGATCGCGACATGCGCCACTATGTCACCCCGGCTCGCAACGTCCACAGCCATGAAATGGCGTTCAGGCAGATTCTGGCGATCTCCTTCTCGCGGCCCGGGACCGCTTTCGACATTGTTCGCTGAACAGCTGGAAACCATGGACGATCCGGTGCAGCAGGTCCTGCTGCGCCGGGCGATGGTCAGGGACGCCGAACGAATGGAGCAGTTCTTTCGCGGTTTCGACGAAGTGTCGTTCTGCGAATGGCAGGATGCCCGATTCTTGCGTGGAGTACTTCTCCAGGAGACCACCTCGGCCTACCTGGCCATCGATGCCCGCGGTGAAGTGGTTGGCGCGGTGATTGGCGGCAGGCTGGGTACCCGCGGCACCATCAACCACCTGGCGGTCAGTCCAGGCTATCGCACCCGAGGCCTGGGTCAGCGCCTGGTGGAGGCGGCATCGGCCGACATGAAACGGGTGGGCGTGCTACGCATGTTCCTGTTCGTCGATGATGCTAACCTGGCCGGCAAGCGTTTCTGGGCGGCCCAGGGGTTCTACGAGCCCCGGGGTGAAATTACTTTCGAGAGGGATTTATGAGCAAGACTTCCAGCCAGCCGCTGGCGGTCGAACCACAAGCCTCGCGCACCTTCGCTGAAGCCAGTCCGGTGGTAGCGGGTTATTTTACGGTGTCGTTCGTGTTCGGTCTGATGGCGGTCAACGCCGGGTTGCCTTTGTGGCTGCCAGTCGCGATGTGCCTCTTCGTCTATGCGGGGGCTTCGCAGTTCGCCGCGCTGGCGTTGATTTCCAGCGGGGCGTCGCTGACCACCATCGTGCTCACTACATTCCTGATCAATGCGCGGCACATGCTGATGTCGGTCTACATGGCCAAGGCCCTGCGTGCGCTGGGCCTGAGTCGTTTCGAGCGCTGGTGCTATGCGTCCGGTCTCACGGACGAATCGTTTGCCTTCCACAGCGTCAAGCTCGGTAGCGGGGCACCCGTGAGTGTGCGATACCTCATCGGCTTCAACCTCTTCTGCCACACCTCATGGGTGCTCGGGGGCCTGTTGGGCGCCGTTTGTGCACAGTACGCCGCCCATCTGATCAAGTATCAGCTCGACTATGCGCTGACGGCGATGATGCTCTATGTGCTGGTTTCGTTGTGTGACACCCGCAACAAACTGATCGCGGCCCTGGCAGCCGTCGTGTGCATGGGCGTGTTGAGCCTGTTGGGCAGTTCACCGTTCAACGTCTTTATTGCCACTTTCGTTGGCTGCGGGGTGGGCGTATGCCTGACCAAACGTTCCTGATCCTGGTGGTGGCCCTGATGATGGCCGTGACCTTCCTGCCCCGTGCCTTGCCGTTGCAGGTCAATACGGAACACTGGCCGCCCTTCGTCGCCCGTGCGCTGGAGTACCTGCCGGTGGCGATCGTCGCTGCCATCAGCATCACCCCGCTGCTGATCAAGGATCAGCAGATACAGCTGGACCGCCCGGAGTTCTATGCCGCGATTCCGACGCTGTTATGTGCGTATTTCAGCCGCAACTTGTTTCTCAGTGTGGCGGTGGGCACGGCGGCGTATATCGCGCTCGGTTCGTTCCTGTAGCTTCAGGTCCACAACGTCGTGTAGCGCCTGGCTGGACAGCTCCGGATTGTTCACTGCCAGGCGGACCTCGAGAAAGTCCTCGAAGTCCGGGAAAATTGCCAAGCCGTTATGCAACGCCGCCTCTCTGGAGACCAGTCCCAGCCCATCGAGCTGCGTAATCAAGGACAAGGTCAGCGTTTCACTGCAGGAATACACCATTCGCTGGCTCGAGCCATAGTCGCCCAGGCCGGCATCGAGGAAACGGAGGAAGCTGTGGGAGTACGGACATTCCTGGGCCGGACGTACCTGAAACCTGTCGCCAATCGACCCCAGTGAATCGTCCTCGCCGCCGCAATGAGCGCCTACCACTCGCACTTGCACATCCGGCATCGTGATGCTGGAGAAGCCACTCTGCTGCGGCCCGATCAGGATCGCCAGGTCAAAACCTTCGTTCTTGAGCTTGCTCAGGTTCTCCATTGACTCGGCGTAACTGAACTCCAGCTGGAATTGAGGAAAAACGGCGATCAACCGATCTATCAGTCGTCGATTGAATTCCGCCGCGAGCGTGGTATTCAGCGCCACTTTAAGTGTGCGTTGCCGAGGCTTCTTGAGTGCTGCGACCTTCTCTTCCAACTGTCGTGTGGCCACCAGTACCTGATCCATGAAGGGGGTCAGTTCCAAGCCTTGGCTCGTCAACGTCAACCCCTTGTTCGAACGTCGGAACAATCGGAAACCGAACTGTTCCTCTACCTTGTTCAATTGCGCCGCCAATGCTTGCACCGTGAGGCACGAATGCTCCGCTGCCGCCGACAAAGAGCCGGTCTGCACGATGCGCATAAGGTTGCGTAAGGTTCTGCTATCCATGAGGTAATGCCCTCTGCGTAAGTGGGCTCGCTGTTGTTATGTACCTGGCCCGGGTACAGGCTGTACAGGTGGCTATCATCATGCACCTCGCCGCGGTTGTCGCGATTTTGTGGCGAAAAGCCTCGGCAGGCGATGGTTGGAGCTTATGCTCAATTCATTTTTTTTGCCGGTTTGGTGCCTTGGCTATCCGTTTGCGAATTAAATCTTAAATTATGTCCATATATGTACTACTCTTGAGGCATCACGGTAACAACGGAGTCTCATCCCATGGCAACGTCCTCCATCACTCTCAACGCACAGCAACAGCTGGAGTCTGCGGATGCCGGTCGGGTCGCCTTGAAGTTTTTCTTCAATCTCATGGAGCGGTGGGGCTGTAGTGTCGAGCAACAGCGCACGTTGCTGGGCAAGGTAGGAAACACGACCTTCTACAAGTACAAGCAACTGCCGGCCAACATACGCTTGCCGCGTGACACTCTGGAGCGCATCTCCTACCTCATGGGTATTCACAAGGCATTGAGTATCATCTTCAGCAACAGCCGGGACCGTGCATACCAATGGGTCAGCACGCCCAACACTGCCGCGCCATTCAATGGCCAGTCGGCGCTGTCCTATATGTTGGCCGGGCGGGTGGTAGACATTGCAGACGTGCGGCGATACCTCGATGGAGTGCGCGGTTGATGACGCCTCCACTGGCGGACCCGCAATGGACGCGCGCCTATCGCATCGTCAACAGCTGCTTTCCACCGATCACGCTGTTCGAAGACGTGCTGGACCCGGACGACTTGCCAACGGCCTACGCCTTGGAAGCATTGACCAATGACCGGTTGATGGAGGAAGCGGGGGTGCTGTCCCGTGTACGTCCCGAAGATCGCGTTTCCGGACCGGGCTCCTCGCCGGTCATGGCGGCGTTTACCCACATCGGCAAGAGCAGCCGCTTCAGTGATGGCACTTTCGGCGTCTATTACGCCGCCAGCAGCCAGGAAGCCGCCATTGCCGAAACCTGCTATCACCAGGCGCGATTTCTGGGGGCGACCAACGAACCGGACCTGGAATTGACCATGCGTACCTACGTGAACCAGGTCATCAAGCCGCTCCACGATATCCGCCATGATTACCCGCACCTGCACAACTCGGACCCCGATGCCTACGGCCCGTCCCAGGTATTCGCCCGGCAACTGCGTGAAAGCCTGTCCTGGGGCTTGCTCTATAACAGCGTTCGTCTGCCTGGCCATGAGTGCGTGGCCGCGTTTCGCCCGCCCGCGGTTTCGATTCCGGTCCAGGGTAAACATATCCGGTATGTCTGGAGTGCCCAGAAGCGCGAGATTTCGTTTGTGTTTGAGGTGAACCAGGTCTGAATCACCGCCCACCGGGATCCTGCGCGGTGGCGTGGCGCGAATGCCGGCGCCACACGAATCAGAACCGGGCAGTGTCAGATCTTGAACTGCTGCACCGAGGCTTGCATCGATCCAGCCGCATCGTTGAGCTGGTCCGCCGTTTGCGTCAGGTTGTGAATCGAACGGGTATTTTCCCGTGACTGTTCGGCAATCGATTCCACCCGCTGCGCCATCTCATCACTGGCTTTCGATTGTTCGGCAATGGTCAGGGATATTTCTTCCACCACTTCAGCGGCATGCCGGGCGCCGGTGCGTATTTCGCTGATGGACACGCCGGCCTGCTGGGCCAGGTTCACGCCTTCATCGACGCTGCTGACGCAAGCCTGCATATTCGCTACCGCATCCCGCGCGTTGGCCTGGATGCGTTCAATCATCGCGGTGATTTCCTGAGTGGATTGGGTGGTGCGCGCCGCCAGATTTCGTACTTCATCGGCCACCACCGCGAAACCGCGACCGGCTTCGCCTGCGCGGGCGGCCTCAATGGCGGCGTTCAATGCCAGCAGGTTGGTTTGCTCGGCGATGCCCTTGATCACCTGGATGATGGAATGAATATCTTCGGACGAAGCATCCAGCGCAGTGATCTTGACGGAGGACTGGTTCACCACCTCGGCAATGCGGCTCATACCCTCCACG
The DNA here is from genome assembly GCF_022342325.2 of Pseudomonas sp. AF32. NCBI lineage: Bacteria > Pseudomonadati > Pseudomonadota > Gammaproteobacteria > Pseudomonadales > Pseudomonadaceae > Pseudomonas > Pseudomonas sp. AF32. The sequence continues at coordinate 205,737 of NZ_RQJK02000009.1, forward strand.
ACCCCGAGAATCACCTGCCCGCCGCTGCTGGCAAGGTGTTCGGATTGGGCGGAAATCGTTCGTGCGTTGTCGGCGTGTTCATGGATCTGGCTGATATTTGCCATCATCTGTTCCATGCTCGCCGCCATGCTGGTGGCACTCTGGGCCTGGTTGTCTGCGCTGGATACAATCTGCCGCGCGGTATCGCCCAAGGTCCGGGACGTGCCATGCAGTTCATCGCTCTGGCTGCGGATCGTGGCGATCATCTGGCGCAGATTGGTCTGCATCTGCTCGATCACGCCCTGCAATTGGCCCAGCTCGTCCTTGCCATGCGCGCCCATCGACCGCTGTAGATCCCCTTGAGAAATCGCCTGGGTGTTGAGAATGATCTTGTTCAATGGCGTAAGCACAGCCTTGAGCAGACTCCATGACAAGAGCACCAGCGCCACGCAGGTGGCCAGCAAGGTCACGACCAACCCATTCCGGGAGGCCTGAATGCTTTCGTCCTGATGTTCGCGAGACGATTGAGCCTGATGTTCGATCAACTCACTGACCGCCTCGTTGCGCTCCTCCAGTGCTGAAAAGGCCTGGTCGAATTCTGATCGCAATGCATGCCCGTCCTGAGCGCCACTCAGCGCCTTGGCAATCACCTGCTTTGCTTGGCCGATGTAAGTTTCGACTTGAGGTTTCAACTCGGCTATCGCTTGAGCAGCAGCGGCTGGCAACCGGGCCTCGCCATTCTCGGCAATGACCCTGCGCATACGTTGGGCGTGCTCATCGAAACCTTCCAGCACCTCTTTCGCGGCCTGGGCATCACCCGGCGCCACCAGCAACGCCGCCAGTACGTCGGCACGAATGGCGTCGTGCATCATGTCCGCCTCCATGTGCTTGCGCATGGCCGAGATACTGGTCTCGTTCTGCACCAGGGCTTCGGTCATGGAGTGATATCCCCACAACCCGATGCCACCGAGCAACAGCGCAAAAAACAGACTGACCAACCCCGAGCCGATGACCTTGGTGCGGATTTTCATCGCCGAATGCTCCTTGGGCGAGGATTTTGGGCAAGTGTAGTTGAGCGTCAGCGCGGCCTCGTGATTGGGCTGTGCTGTTATTTGGGGTATCGGCGGGGGAGATAATTAAATGAATGCGGTGAAACCCCCTGTGGCGAGGGGGCTTGCTCCCGCTGGGGGGCGAAGCAGTCCTTCTCCTCTGACGCTCACAGACTCAACCTAATATTCGGAGTCTGGACCATCGGAGATTAGCTGTGAGTTTTTTCAGCGGGTGATGTAGCCGATGGCGATCAGAGCTCAAAACGGCTGAGGCGGCGTTGCACGGATATAAGGGGGACGGCTATGGTGGTTGTACGCCATTGACGGATATGTTTCAGGATGATATTCATTGAGTCCCCTATTTTCACAGAAGACCTAAACGACCTTCTGGACGATGAGACCTACCTCGAATTTCAAGCGTACCTGGCCGAGCACCCTACGGCAGGTGACGTAATCCAAGGGACCAATGGGCTAAGGAAGATTCGGTGGGCCGCGAAAGGTAAAGGTAAGAGCGGTGGAGTCAGGGTAATTTACTACCACATTTGTGCGGCCTGTCAGATCCGCCTGATTCTGATTTATCGCAAAGGCATCAAGGATGATCTATCCCCCGGTGAAAAGAAAATATTGAGCGCATTAAACAAAGGGTGGAAATGATGGAAAAAGATCTATTCAACCGTCTGGTCGAGAGCATGACCCAGATGGACGAAATCGAGCGTGGCGAGCGCCCACCGTCTCGTGAGTTCCACGTCGACGCCTTGCAAGTCAAAGTGATTCGACAAGCCACCGGCCTTTCCCAAGCCCGCTTCGCGAAAGCGATAGATGTCGCCCTGGGAACCCTCCAAAACTGGGAGCAAGGTCGACGTGAGCCAGAAGGACCAGCGCGTGCACTATTGCGGGCTATCCACAACGACCCCAAAAATGTGTTGGCTGCCCTTCAGCACCGATGAGGCCGTATCCGACCAGCAATTGGCCTCCCCACGCCAAAGCTCAACTTCCAGACACAACGCTGCCCATCCAATCGAGCAGCGTCGTGCTACCTCGCACCTAGGCGGAATAACTCCCCGGCGCCTCCAGCACCTTCACCACATCATCGATAACGGCCTTGCTCATATCCTGCAAATAGCACGACGCCCAGGCATAGCGATCCGTGCCGCGGATCATCGCGGCGTCTTCGGCCAAAAGCTTGGCGACGTGCAGTAGATCGGAAGCGTGGGATAGGGCTTCGCCAATGGGCACACCGGCGTTGACGCGAAAGAGTGGACGGTCGGAATGGTAGGAGAAGGGGGTTAGGCCTATGGTTTTGAAGTCTTGCGGATTTGGCATTGTCTGGCTCCTTGACTGTGAGAGCCGCAACCGTCCTTTCCTACGGGATTGGGTGGCGGCCATGCACGGGGTAGGAAAACCGGGAATCAAGGTACCCGGCACACCCGAAGGTGTCCCGCGCACAGCCGCCATAAAGCATTATCGCAAACACAAAAAAAGCGCCTGCAATAATAAGCGGGGCGCATCTGCTGCGCCTTGATTACTTCGGGTTCCTACGCCCGGCCGCTGAATTCGCAGCGACTGCTGAAGATTAGCGAGCAAGCAGCTAGGCTGCAATCATGGCGCGATGCTGGCCGGGTTATAGACTCACCAGTGGCAACGACATGTAATACCAATGAAATTCTGGCTATCAGTAAGACCGCATAGGGCAGCGCTGTGCAGTTTTACCAACGCGCATACCTTGACTTCGGTTCAGGCAAAGAGAACACCCTGCAATCGACAAGGACATGCCTCCAGCAATACTGCTTTAAGGTTCTGCAGGCAAGCGTGGTGTCAGGTTTTGTCAGGTTCACGCTCCGGCCGGCATCCGCGCCGGTTTGTAGTGGTCAACTAATCCCGAACACGATGTTAAGTTTTTTCTCGGCCTGAGCTGGGGCCAGTCCATTGTTGAATTGGTGCGGTCTGATCCAGTTGTACCGATGCATCAGGTAATGACTAATGTCGCGGTGCG